>JALUUZ010000197.1 GCA_027021095.1 Gammaproteobacteria bacterium | reverse complement strand
CAACGCACCCTACTTGCCTGCGCGCTCCTCGGTCGCGAAAGCCACCCATGCCGCACCCTTGCGCCGTCTCGCGACGAACGGTGGTAAGAAATGCGGGCTGGCCCACCTTTCTCACCACCCTTCTACTGCGACGGCGCCATGGCACGGCCTGGCTGGCTTTCGCTCGGTCGGCGAGCCAGCGTGTAAAACCCTCTTCGCGTGATGCGATGCGATTAGTCGTGGTGGCGGTGCGTACAACGCACCCTACTTGCCTGCGCGCTCCTCGGTCGCGAAAGCCACCCATACCGCACCCTTGCACCGCCCCGCGCGACGAACGGTGGTGAGAAATGCGGGCTAGGGGTGCTTATTGCCAGTTTTCGACTGCTTTTTTCGCCGCACTGTTGACGGGCTTGGCCGAAAGCCCGGATTGGTTGATATAGACCCGGTAGATCGCCTTGTCAGCCATCGGCATATACACGCCGCTGCCAAAGATCGTGTCCAGGTAGGGCATGTATTTGCGGTATTTCTGTGCATACGCAGAAAAATCCAGTCCTGGATTGCGTGCCAGTGAATAAATCGTTCTTGATTTGGCTTCCGCTTCCTGCTTGGCATCGTTGAAGCGCCCGCTCAGGCGCTCGAGACGGTATTTCGCGTCCAGTCCCAGCAGATTGCCCTTGGGCGACCACTTGATGATCCTCGCATCCAGCAGCCACTGGTCACCGATCACTTCGTATTGCGACCTGGTGCCTGATTTAGGCAGCAGCAGGTCGATCTGGTAGCGCTGGTCACCGAGCTTGATCGCACGCAGTTCAGCGATGGCCTCCTCGTAAGACAGCCGGTCGTAGGTATACAGGTTGATCCCGAACGCGGCGATGATAGCGCCTATCATCAATGCGATAATCGAGATAAAAGTATGTCCGAAAGCTGACGCGACCTGTCTTTTCAGCAGGCGTTTGATTGCGACAAAGAAGAAAAAAGCGCCAAACAGCAAAAAGAGTCCGGCAATGATCGAGATTTGCATAAGTTTGTCTTTATTAGTTGAGGAAATCTACCCAGACGGTTGATTGTACTCCCTTAGTATAGAGCGGTATATTATGCCTCAGCGCTTGAAAAATAAAAAATCGTCGCGATTGACATGAATATTAGCATACGCTAATATTCTGACTTGATTACTGTGTTTTTGTATTGATTGGTTTTTCAACTGTTTAGAGGATTTTGGGATGAGCAAGCCTTGTGATCTTTCGTTTCAGCAAAAGAGTCTGTTTCAGCAAGGATATCAGCAGTTTACGCCAGCAGAGTTAAAGCAGCTGGAATGGGGACTGCGGTTTACTCCCGGTGTCTGCTCGCTGTTGACCGCGATCGCGCTGGTCTACCAGCTGCCGTACCTGCTGTTTTTTGTTTCATTGCTGGGGATCTGGGCGTTCTTCTTTCCCGCGGGCCACCCGATGGACCTGCTCTACAACCACCTGGTTCGCCACTTGTTCTCGGCAATCAAGCTGCCGGAGAATCCGTTTCAGCGGCGGCTCGCGTGTCTTGCTGCCGGTGTGATGAATGCCACGGCAGCGGTACTGTTGCTGGCCGATTTAGCCGTTGCCGCCTGGGTCGTCGGTGGCCTGTTGCTGTTTCTGCAGGCGATCGTGATCACCACGCATTTTTGTACCTTGTCGTGGATGTACGAGGGCCTGATGCGCCTGCTCGGAAAGTGGAATACGCCGTTACAGGAAGACAAGGCCAGGCAGCTTCTGCAGCAGGGTGCATTACTTGTCGATGTGCGCAGTCAGAATGAGTTTGCCGCCGGGACGGTGGAGGGTGCGATCAACCTGCCGCTCGAAGAACTGGATGCCCATGCGGAAAAGGTCAAGAACAAGACCTGCCTGCTGTTTTGCAACAGTGGCACGCGCAGCCATATCGCCTATAACAGGCTGATGACGCTGGGCTGCGCCGATGTGCACAACCTCGGACCGTTCAAACACGCCAAGAAAGTGACTGCTGGTTGATGATAGTTACGGGGTGCGCCGCGTGTTGGTGCGTACGACGCACCAACACAGGCTGAATACATTACCTGATCATCCCATGACACACGATCTTTACCAGGTTCAGTGTCCTGCATACATTTGTTCGATCAAGGTATCGTAGCGGGTATGAATCTGCTGTCTGCGTGGTTTGAGCGTCGGGGTCAGCAGATTGTTGTCGATGGTCCAAGGCTGTTCGCAGACGGCAACACGGTGAATCTGTGCGTAACCGGGAAATTCCCGCAGCCGCTGTGAGACCCGCTGTACCAGGTATTGCTGCCGTCGTTCATCGTCCATCGCCGAAATTTCGATTTCCGGGTTGGCCTGCAGGTATTCCTGGTTCAGTACCACCAGCGCGGTCAGGTAGGGTTTATGTTCACCGACGACCATGACCTGTTCGAACAGCGGATCCTGTTGTATTGCCATCTCCATGTCGGTAGGCGGAATCTTCTCTCCGTTGGACAAGACGATGATTTCTTTCAGCCGACCGGTGATAAAGATATGCTTGTCGCGGATTTCGACCTTGTCCCCGGTATGCAGCCAGCCTTCTTCATCGATGACTTTATCGGTGGCATCCTTATTGTTCAGGTAGCCCATCATGACAGAAGGACTTCTGACGAGCAGTTCGCCCTGCGCACTGGTTTTGACCTCGACGCCGGGAAGCGGGACACCGACGCTTTCCGGTATATTGTCGTGCAGGCGGTTGGCGCTGATGACCGGGCTGTGTTCGGTCAGGCCATACCCCTGGAGTATCGGCAGACCGAGACCGATAAAGGTTTTGGCGACCGCGGGAGGCAGTGCGGCGCCGCCACAGATACACAGCCGGAGTTCACCGCCGAATTTCGCCAGGATCTTGTTCGACACCAGTTTGTGCAGCAACGGCAAGAGCAGAAAGCCGGCGCGCCAGTTGCCCCTGCCTTGTGCATGCAGAAACCTGGCATAACCGATCTCGACCGCCGCGTTGAACAGGCCTTTCGCCAGTGCCGGCTTTTGCTGAAGCTGCTCGTGTATTTTATTGTAGATGCGTTCGAAAATGCGCGGCACACTGATCATCAACGTGGGCTTGATCACCAGCATGTCCTCTGCCAACTCGGCGATCGAACGCGCATAGGCGACGGTCGCGTTGGCACAGATCGGCAGATAGTAGCCGGCCAGGCGTTCGAAGGTGTGTGACAGCGGCAGAAACGAGATAAACACATCGCCAGGGAAGATATCGACACAAGCCAGCGAGGCCTTGACATTCCACAGGATATTACGATGGCTCAGCATCACTCCTTTGGGCCGGCCGGTCGTGCCGGAGGTATAGACGACGGTGGCCAGCGCATCGGATTTGACGTCACAGGGTTCGAGGCTGTGCGGTTGGTCGTCGAGCCAGTCGTTGATCCAGCGCAGTCTTGAATCGTGCGGGGTGCCTGTCATCGATGAGCGGGAAAGAATGCGCTTGAGGCCGGTAACGTTTTTCAGTGCTGCATGCAGCTTTTCCCACTGTGCACCGTCATCGATCAGCAACAGCTGTACGTTGGAGTCATTCAGGATATAGCAGACGTTGTCGGCACGGTCGTCGGTATACAAGGGTACGACGACCAGTCCCAGGCTGTGTGCGGCGAGATCGAAAATGACCCACTCGATGCAGTTGCGCAGCATGACAGCGACCGCATCGCCGTGTGTCAGTTGTTCTTTTTGCAACGAGGTCTGCCAGCATGAGACCTCCCGCGCGATGTCCGACCAGGTCATTTCCTGCCAGATACCGGTTGCGTCTTCATAGTAGCGATAGGCGGTTTCGTCAGGACTGCGGTTCAGGCGTTCGCAAAAGAGCTGAAACAGGTTATCGATCGAATTGGTATCGATATAGTCCGTCGTTTCCGTCGTGGGCCTGTTCTGCATGGTGATCGTCCGGCTGTGTTTGGTCGTGGAATTTCCGAGAGTTCGTGCCTCGAATCTCGTCATGGTCATATCAGGATGCCTTTTTCAGTAAGTCCCATCCCGCATCCGGATGGAAACGGTTGCCAAATTCCTGTTCGAGCTCGATAAAATGTTCTTTTTGCGTCTCAAAACCGATCTGCTCGGAATAGTGCATCGGCCCGCCGCGGAACGGCGCAAAACCGGTCCCATAGACGATCCCGGCATCCAGCAGGTCTGCGGAGGCCACGACCTGTTCGCGCAGGCAGGTCATGGCCTCGTTGAGCAGGCGCGAGATCAAGCGCTCACGGATGATATCGGGCTGTGCTTCGTCGTCTGCGAGCCTGGCTTTTTGCAGCTTGCCTGCCTTGTAGGTATAGAAACCCTTGCCGGTTTTACGCCCGAGTTCTTTTGCTGCCACCTTGTCTTTCAACAACTGTGGTACTTCCAGCCCCAGGTGTTGGCCGAGGATCTCTGCCACCGACAGGCAGATATCGAGACCGACAGTATCTGCGAGTTCTACCGGCCCCATCTTCATACCGAAATCCAGCGCTGCCTTGTCGATCGACTCCGGTGATTTGCCTTCGGCCAGCAATTCGACGGCCTCGAGCAGGTAGGGCATCAGGATACGGTTGACCAGGAATCCAGGGGTGCTCTTGACCGGCAGCGGCAGGCGGCCGATCTGGCGCGCAAAGGCGCTGGCGGCGTGCACACATTGCGGGTCCGTGCCGCTGTCGGCGACGATTTCGATCAACAGCATTTTCGCCACCGGATTGAAAAAATGCAACCCGGTCAGGCGTTCCGGCCTTTTCAAGACCACGTTGAGTTCAGCCAGCGGAATACTCGAGGTGTTGGTCGTCAGCAATGCAGTGTCTTTCATCTGCGGCTCGATTTTCTTGAACAGCGCCTGCTTGGCTTCCTTGTTCTCGAAGATCGCTTCGATCACCACATCGGCAGACTTGACACCGAGCCCGCCGGTATCGGGGATGAGCCTGTCCATCGCCTGTTGAATCAGCCGTGGTTTTTTCAGGCGCTTTTTGAACAGTTGATGGGCGCGCTTGATGGCCGGCGCAATACGCTCCGGGGACTGGTCCTGCAGAGTGACCCGCAGTCCCTTGAGCGCACACCAGGCCGCGATATCGCCACCCATCACACCGGCACCGATCACATGCACACGGTGGGCGACGAAGTCACTGTGTTTGCCTTCCGCCTTCAGTTTCTCCTGCAGGAAGAAGACGCGGATCAGGTTCTGTGCAGTGTCGCTGATCAGTAACTTGGTGATCGATTTGGCCTCTTTGACCGTCATCAGTTCGCGGTCGTCGAAATAGTCTTTCCACAGATCGATGATCGCGTAAGGGGCCGGGTAGTGCTTACGCGAGACACGTTTTGCAACCTGGCGTACCAACAACCTGGCTACCAGCGGGCGAAACGGCCGCAGCCTGAGAAGCCGGTCCACGAGCCTTGGCTTGGCCTTTGGCGGCGTGGTCTGCAGCACCTGCCGGGCCGCAGAATACAGGTGCCGCCGCGGCGTGGTAAAGTCGACGAGTCCTGTTTTACGCGCGGCGCCAGCCGACAGCGGGCGGCCCGACAGCATCAGGTTCATCCCGGTAAACACTCCGAGCAGCCGTGAAACCCGTACCGTGCCACCAAAGCCGGGGTGAATGCCAAGATTGACTTCCGGCAGGCCAAGCCGGGTCTTCGGCTCATCGCAGGCGATCCGGTAGCGGCAGCTGAGCGCCAGTTCGAGTCCGCCGCCAAGACAGACACCGTCGATCAGCGCCACCGTGGGGCAGCCGAGATTCTCGATACGCTCGAACAGCCCCTGGGCGAAACGGATGTAATCATAGACCTGGTCTTCATTCTCGAAGCTGGTGAATTCAGTGACATCGGCACCGGCGATAAAGCCGGATTTCTTCTTCGAATGGATGACCAGTCCGGCCGGTGTGTTTTGCTCGATGACGTCGATACAGGTCTCGAGCTCGGACAAGACTTCGCGCGACAGGACGTTCATGCTGGTCTCTTTCTTGTCCAAACCGAGCCAGGCGATGTTCTGCGTGTCGGTTTCGACTTTCCAGTGAGAAAGTTTGAGTTCACTCAGCGTCATCATGGTTGTGCTCCGTAGTCTGACTGTCGGTTGGCCGGGGCGTGACCGGTTGTGGTGCCGTCACACGTTCGACCAGCATCGCGCCGCCCTGGCCGCCGCCGATACACAGGCTGGCGATGCCCTTGTTTTTGTTGGTGCGTGCCAGCGCATGCAGCAGGTGCAGTACGATCCGGGCACCGCTCGCGCCTACCGGGTGACCAAGACTGACACCACCGCCATCGATGTTCAGGCGTTGCTGATCGATCTCACCCATCGCCGACGGGAGGCCCAGTTCATCGCGACAGTAGTCGTCACTGTTCCAGGCCGCAAGGCAGGCAAGGACCTGGGCGGCGAAGGCCTCGTTGATCTCCCATAGATCGACGTCGTGCAATCCCAGCTGGTGGCGCTGCAGTATCGGTGTGACCGCATGTACCGGGCCAAGTCCCATCTGTGACGGGTCCAGGCCGGCCCACTGGCAGTCTACCAGGCGGCCTAGGACTTTCAGCCGATGGCGCCTGACCGCCTCTTCGCTGGCCAGCACCAGCAGTGCGGCGCCGTCGGTAATCTGCGCACTGTTGCCGGCGGTGACCTTGCCGAAATGGCGGTCAAAGACCGGTTTCAGCTTAGCGAGCTTGTCGACATCGGTATCGGCGCGGACACCGTTGTCATACGTGAAAAAGCGCCCGTCGGCACTGTACAGGGTTTCCATTTCCGCGTCGAACCAGCCGTTTTCCTGTGCCTGGGCGAGACGCTGGTGACTGCGTACCGCATACTCGTCCATCATCTCGCGTGAGATACCAAAACGGTGCGCAATCTTCTCTGCGGTCTGCCCCATCGACATGCCGACGATCGGGTCGCTCAACCCGCGCAGCAGGCCGATGATCGGCGCCAGGTAGTGCAAGCGGAACTTGAGCAGTGCCTTGCCGCGCGCGCCCAGTCCCTTGGCACGGTTCCAGCCGGCGAGCCAGCTGATCATGGCCTGGCTGAACAGCAGGGGGGCATGACTCATCGATTCCGTGCCACCGGCCAGGATCAGGTCAGCGTTACCGCTGGCGATGTCACGCGCGGCGTTGTCCAGGGATTGCAGCCCGGAGGCGCAGTTACGCTGTACCGTGTAAGCCGGAACGGCTTCGTCGAAGCCAAGGCGTAGTGCGACGACCCTGGCGATGTTGACTTCATCAGGGCCGGGCATCACACAGCCAAGGATGAGTTGATCGAATTCTTTGGTACTGAATGGCAGGCGTGCCAGCAGGTTGCGGCCGGCATAAACCGCCAGGTCGGAGGCAGTGAACGGGCCGGGTTTTCCGGCCGCCTTTAAAAACGGGGTGCGGCAGCCATCGACCACATATACCGCTGAGTTACCATAGGTGGATTTGTCTGCAGCCATCTGTTGCTCCGCTCAGTTTACATGATGCTTGGTTTCGAACAGCGGTTGTGCTGTATCGGCAGGCTGCGCAGCGCTCAGTCCCAGGTCTGCAGGAAAATCGTCGACCGCGATGATTTCACTGCGTGCCTGGGCCGCGGCCCGGATCAGTCCTGCTTCTTGTTCTGTTATCACTTCTATTTTAACAGCTTGTTCCAGGGTAGCCACTGTTGAATCGGTATCGAGCTGGCCGGCCTTGATCGCTTTTCGAAGTTTATGCTCCGCATGTTCTGCCGCGATGACTTTTTCCAGCGCATTGTCGAGGCGGCCGATGACCTGGGTGTTGTCCTTTGGACAATAGATTCCATCGGTCAGGCGGTCACGAGCCGCGGAAGGCGACAGCAGAATGCTGGCCACTTTATGGCCCAGCCGGTCACTGGGTTTGCGGTATGTTTGTCCAAACGGAAACACCAGGATCCGCAGGAAGTGCGCCAGCGGGCGGATCGGGTAGTTGCGGAACAACTCCATCAGGCTTTCCTGGATCGTAAACAGCGAATTCTGGCATACCCAGTCCACTAGCGGCAGGTCCTGTTGCGGCGCACCGTCGTCCTGGAAGCGTTTCAGGGTGGCCGAGGCCAGGTACAGGTGGCCGAGTACGTCGGCGAGCCGGCCGGACAGCCGTTCCTTGCGTTTCAACTCGCCGCCCAGCGCCAGCATCGACATGTCCGAGGCCAGTGCCAGCGCCGAACTCATCCGTGTCAACTGCTGGTAATACTTGACGACCTTTTTGTCGACCTTGGCATGCGCAGGTTTTTTGACCAGCTTGGCATTGGTCAGGCCGAGAAACAGTGAACGCGCCATATTACTCAAGGTGAAACCGGCGTGGCGGAAAAACACGTAGTCGAAGCTGACCGCGCCACGCCGCGCGTCTTGGTCTTTGGCGGCCTCGAGTTCAGCCAGCACATAGGGGTGGCAGCGGATCGCCCCCTGGCCGAAGATGATAAGACAGCGGGTAAGAATATTGGCGCCTTCGACAGTGATGCTGATCGGCAGCGCCTGGTAGGCCCTGGCCAGGAAGTTGCGCGGGCCCAGGCAGATCGCCGCGCCGCCCTGAATGTCCATTGCGTCGTTGACGACCTTGCGCATCGATTCGGTCATGTAGTACTTGGCGATCGCCGAGACGACGGCAGGTTCTTCACCGAGGTCGACGGCCCCGGCTGTCATGCGCCGGGTCGCTTCGAGCATATAGGTCAGGCCGCCGATCCGCGCGAGCGCTTCCTCGATGCCTTCGAACTTGCCGATCGGCAGGTTGAACTGCCGGCGAATACGCGCATAGGCGCCGACCGCCCGTGCACAGAGCTTGCTGGCACCGGTGCTGAGCGCCGGCAGCGAGATCGAGCGTCCCGCTGCCAGGCATTCCATCAGCATACGCCAGCCCTGGCCGGCACCGTCTTTGCCACCAATGATCCAGTCGATCGGGATGAACACGTCCTTGCCTTTGTTGGGGCCATTCTGGAACGGAATGTTGACCGGAAAGTGACGCCGGCCGATTTCAATCCCCGGTGTGTCCGTCGGAATCAACGCGGCGGTGATGCCAAGGTCTTCTTTGTCACCAAGCAGGTGTTCCGGGTCATAGAGTTTGAACGCAAGCCCGAGCAGTGTCGCGACCGGACCCAGGGTGATATAGCGTTTTTCCCAGTTCAGGCGGATGCCCAGTACATCCTTGCGGCCTTCGAAGTCCTGTCTGCATACCACGCCGCGGTCAGGCATGGCACTGGCGTCACTGCCTGCCTCGGGGCCGGTCAGTGCAAAACACGGGATTTCCTCGCCGGTGGCCAGGCGTGGCAGAAAATGATTTTTTTGCGCCTCGGTACCGTAACGTAACAGCAGCTCCGCCGGACCCAGTGAATTCGGCACCATGACGGTGACGGCGGCGGTCACGCTGCGGCTGGCCAGTTTTTCGACTACTGCGGAGTGCGCCAGTGCCGAGAACCCCAGGCCACCGAAGCGCTTCGGAATGATCATGCCGAAAAAGCCGTTGTCCTTGATGAAACGCCAGGCCTCCTCAGGCAGGTCATGATGCAGGTGGGTGATCTCCCAGTCATTGAGCATCGCGCACAGTCGTTCGACCGGACCGTCGAGAAAAGCCTGTTCTTCGTCGCTCAGTGCGGGTTTGGGAACCTGTTGCAGCTTGTCCCAGCGTGGCGCGCCGCTGAACAGCTCACCATCCCACCAGACTGTGCCGGCGTTCAGGGCTTCCTGTTCGGTGACCGACATCGGCGGCACGACCTTCTTGAACAGGTAGAAGATCCGGTTACTGAGCAACTGTCGGCGCAGCGGCCGGAGATTCAGCACCACGAGGACGGGCAGGGTCAGGATCCAGGCGGTGAATTGAAGGTAGGGGGAAGTGCTGTCGATCCAGGTCCAGGCCGCAAGGCATGCGACGGTCACCAGGGTCCAGATCATCAGTGAAGCCCGGAAGTAGAACAGGCTCCATACCAGGGTAAGTGCAATAAGACTCCAGACTAGTACTGACATTTTCGTCACCTGCAGATTGACAGAAACAGAACACGAGTCTGTTTACTGTAAGTTTAGACAAAGTTGCTGCTAAAAGCCTACTTTTTATGTATCTTGGTAATCTCTTCTTTCAGTAGATTGATGGCCAGGTTGCTTGTTGGATAATACAGCGCCGGCTTGGCACCTGTATTTGATTTGTGTTCGGATGGCGGCGCGGTGTTGACGTCAGCACCGGTGGCCGTGTGTTCTGCAGCGGCGCCAGGCAGATAGCATTCGCCGTCGTCATCACAGATGCGGCCCTGGTTGTCCCATGGAAGTTTGCGATAGATCGCCAGGTCCTCGAATCCCAGGAACGGGTACTTGATGATATCGAAATAGGGGGAATAGTCGAAATCCTTTGGCGTATAGAGCCGTTCGTTTCGTTTGAACAACCGCATCTTGCCATCGTCGGTCTTCTGGATCACAGGCATGATCGGAAAGTGCACCGACGCAAAGGCCGCGGCGATCAGCGAGGAACACACGGTGCGTGTCGGCGTCCCGGCGTTGTGCTGAAACAGGCTCGAACGCCAGCGCCGCGGCAGTATCCCGTAGGGGAACATAAACCTGGCGAGATCCAGCAGCTGGCGGACGTCATAGTCGGATCCGAGACGGTTGACGGCGTAGGCGATGACCTTGTTGACGTCGACGCGGCTGATACCGTGCGGTCTGCAGATGCGTACGTGATCGACACGGTATTTTTCCAGCGGGACGACGATCGTGCCCTCACCGAGAATCGCCTCGATCAGCAGTTGCGTGCCGGGCGCACCGTCGAACTTTTCCCTGATGCGGCGGCACAGGATCGGGTCTTCGATATCATGCAAGCGGCCGATATACAATGCCGCATGGGTCCACGGACTCTGGGTGATGTTCTTGATGACATCACTGACATGGCTGCGCCCTTCGATCAGCAGCACATCGCCGGGTTTGATTTCATAACTGATACGTTCAAAATCACAGATCGGCAGACCCGACAGTTCGCGGTCTTTGATCAACCAGTTGCTGATTTTCGCTACCAGCCAGCTTCTCAGTCCCATGATGATAACCTCACATACTTACTAGGATTAGATACCAGCCTAAACCAATAATTCAACTTTTTTGCTATAGATTCTGCTGATACGACAGTGATGGCATGTGTATGTTGAGTGCAGCGCATTCTTTCTACAGTGACCTGCCGATGCTGATCGTTCAGCGGTGATTTGCAGGAGATTCCGGTCGGCCAGCGGCTCCGTCACTGTCCGGTTCTTGTCACTGCTCAGGTCAATGCAATATCAAGTCCAATATATAATCGAGTTGGGCGCAGGTATTGTAGAAGTGGGGTGATATTCTGATGCCGCCGCCGCGGACTGCGCAGACTACATTGTTTTTTGACAGGATTTGAAACAGTGACTGGTTGTCGAGGCGGCGGTGTTTGACTGATACGATTCCTGAGCGGCGTTCAGGGTCGGTGTCAGTCAGCAGAACAAGCTGGTCGGTCTGCAGGATTTTATCGATCAGGTACGTTGTCAGCTGCAGGACTCGCTGTTCGATTTTTTCGATTTGCTGTTCTTCGATAACCGCCAGGCTGGCATTCAACGCGGTGATGCCAAGCATGTTCGGGCTGCCGCATTCGAAACACCGTGCGCCGGTCGCTACGGTCCAGTCAGGATTGTCGAAGTTGCCGGCGTCTGCGAGCATATGCCATCCGTATTGGGTCAGGTGCAGTTGTTCGCGTGCGGCTGGATGCGAATAGAAAAGAGCCAGCCCTTCCGGTCCAAGCATCCATTTGTGGCCGTCAGCGACGACGAAATCGGCTTTGCTTTGTTGTGCATCGAACGCAAGCGCCCCGAGCGACTGGATGGCATCGACACAGAACAGAATTTCGTGGCGGCGGCAGAAGTCTCCCAGCAGCGGGGTATGCAGCCTGAAGCCGTTCGCATACTGCACGGTACTGACAGACAGCAGCCGTGTGCGCCGGTCACAGGCATCGATCAACGCCTGTTCAGGGTCGGCAGTGGCCGCCAGGTCGACCAGTTCCGTCGTGACACCGAAGCGGGCGAGAGACTCCCAGACGATCCTGTTGGATGGGAACTCCTGGGCCGGAACGACGACCTTGTCACCACGGTGCCAGCGGATACCGTAAGCGATGATCGACAGGCCTTCTGAGGTGTTTTTCAGCAATGCCACATCGTCGGTCGAGGCTGCATTGACCAGGCGTGCCAGCTTGGCGCGTAATGCGTTTTCTGTTTTCAGCCAGTTTTCATAGTGTTTTGCACCTTGCACGGCATTTTCCGCAGCAAACCGGCTGACCGCCTCACAAGTGCGCACCGGCCACGGGGCGACCGCGGCATGATTGACATAACACAGGTCGGGTGAAAGAGCGAACGGGTTTTGTGACATTGTTTTCATCGTGGTTATTATGACGTTTTATTTCGCGCCGCGTAAATTATAATGCTCAGGCCGTGCTAAATGTTGTATATTTGGCCGCAGGTACCGGGGTCATGCAGCATTCAAAGGGCAGCTTGTCACCCGACCCCGTGAACCGCTATAACCGCATGTAATGA
>JALUUZ010000196.1 GCA_027021095.1 Gammaproteobacteria bacterium | reverse complement strand
TGAAGCAGAGCTGCCAATTGTATGAGTTATTGTGTTCCATTCCTAAGTCATTGATTCATTATTACGAGTGCATAACATCCGTTATGAAGAACACATAAATGCGTTTTCTTTCGCAATTCATTATCTTTGCCGGTTTGTTGGCCAGTTTGGGTACGCAGCCTTCGTTGTCGGCAGACCGCGAACCGGACTACCTGACCTCGACTCGCTGCGCGCAGTGTCATCAGGACGCCTATAATGCCTGGTCCGACTCACACCACGGCTGGGCCTGGCGGCCGGCAAACACTGAAAACGTCCTCGGTAATTTTGCAGATGCGCACTTTGAACACCTCGGCGTCCGCAGCCAGTTCTCTAACCGGGACGGGCGCTATTTCATAAAAACCAGTGGGCCTGATAATCAAACCACGACCTATGAAATAACCTGGACAGTGGGTGTTGCTCCACTTCAGCAATATCTCATCACGCTGGACGACGGTCGTCTACAGGCACTCGATATTGCCTGGGATACAGAGCAAAGTCGCTGGTTTCATCTCTATCCGGACCAGACGCTTGAAAACGACCCGGGATTACACTGGACCGGACCATACAAAAACTGGAACGCACGTTGTGTCACTTGTCACGTCACCGGGTTCAGCAAAGGATACGATCCCCTCAAAGATCGTTATCAAAGCACATGGAGTGAGCCGGGTGTCGGCTGCGAGGCCTGTCACGGCCCGGGTGAAGCCCATGTTGCATGGGCAGAGCGTAACGAACCCTCTTCTTTGGCACCTTTTACAGGTGTCGATGCGAAAGGGTTCACAGTAAGCGCGGCGGATAATCCCGCAAGCAAGATCGAACTCTGCGCCAGCTGCCACTCACGCCGGGAAGCATTGGGTGCCGACAGTGCGCCACCGGGTGAGCCTTTCGCGGATCATTATCAGCTTGCGTTGCTCCGCGAAGGGCTTTATTACGCCGATGGCCAGATTCAGGATGAGGTGTATGTCTACGGCTCGTTTCTGCAAAGCAAAATGTACGCCCGCGGCGTGCGCTGCGGTCATTGTCATGAGCCCCACAGTGCGCAACTGGTCGCTGACGTTGATGCAGTCTGCACTCAATGCCACCGTCCGCAAGGCAACGCGGACTTTCCGACGCTTGTGTCAACATCGTACGTATCGCCGAACCATCATCGGCACGCGCCTGATTCTGAGGCAGCGCGCTGCGTCAGCTGCCATATGCCGGAGCGAAGCTATATGATTGTCGATCCACGCCGCGATCACAGTTTTCGTGTGCCACGCCCGGACTTGAGCGTCAAGCTGGGAGTACCGAATGCATGCAATGGTTGTCACACAAATCAAAGCGCCGAATGGGCAAAGGCACGAGTCGAAGAATGGTTCCCGAAAGGTCGGCAGCTGAAGTCTCATTATGGCGAGGCTCTTCATGCTGGTCGTCAAGGTTTGGACGAAACGGCCATTGCAGGACTGGTCGATCTGGCGCTGGACGGCACCCAGTCGGCGATTGTTCGCGCGTCGGCGCTCGAATTGCTGGCTCCCGCTGCTTTGCCAGCGATCGCCGGGAGCGTTTTACCTTTGCTGAAAGACCCGGACCCGCTGGTACGCTCGGCCATGCTCCGCCTGTTCCAGACAGCACCCGCAGGTGCTCGCGCCAAATATAGTGGCCAGTTGCTCGACGATCCGCTGCGCTCGGTAAGAATTGCTGCCGCCAGACAGATTCTGGACGTCTCGACGGAAAACCTGAGTGAATCTGATCAGGCTATCGTCAGCGCCGCGATCAGGGAATACCAGGCATCACTTTC
>JALUUZ010000195.1 GCA_027021095.1 Gammaproteobacteria bacterium | reverse complement strand
TCATTCAGTCTACTGTATCGCCAAGGCAGGCCTGGCGATGCTGACCAAATCACTGGCGCGCGAGCTGGGACCGGATATCCGTGTCAACGCCGTCGCTCCCGGGGCGATCCTGTGGCCGCAACCCGAACCGGACCAGGCGACCAAGACACGAATCCTTTCCAAGACCCTGCTGAAAAGACAAGGCAACCCGGGCGACATCGGTAAAGCCGTATTGTATTTCATTCGCGATGCGGCTTATGTCACCGGGCAGATACTGGCTGTAGACGGGGGCAGGCTGATCAGAAACTGAACTGGTCACCGCTGACGGTGACCAGACAGGCAGAATGATTATTTTCCTTTGCCGAACTTGTACCAGGGTTTTGCGCCGTTGCGCATACAACGTTTTCCGGTCCAGCGCTTTGGATGATAGTGATGCTTGGCAGTACGGCGGCTGATACAGGCCTTGCATGCAGCACGTTGCTTCGGTTTGGCCAGGCCGGCGCAGGCACTGCGCGACCGCAGCTCTGTTCCGGTCTTGTGCGCACCTGCTGTATAACTATAAGAGATGGATACCAACGCGGTCACTGCCAGCAACACAGCGCTACTGCTGAGTTTCCATAAATTCTTACCGATCATCATATAACCCTCCACTTGGTCATCAAGCTGCATTGTTCAGTCAACAATGCAAACGCCGAATATAACAGAGTTTTCAGTGCTTAGGTAGCGCCCGTGGATTGATACCGGCTAATGTTCAACGTGAGTTTACAAGCCTAAGTTTACACTTGGTCCGGTGCACTTTCCGCCTGGTAGAGCACAGGGGTCTTCAGCTCGATCCCCGTCTGCTGCGACAGATCGTAGGCCGCGCGGTTGATCGCATAGCGTGCGTCGAGCAGGCGGTAGACATTACCGACATAATAGAACAAGCGCCAGACCACGGCATGGTCACTGTTACTGTAAAGGCGTACCTTCGGTGCCTGGTCGGCATTGATCGCCTTGCTCAAGGTACAGGCCTGCTGCCACACCGCTTGAAAAAATGCCTCCGCCTGCTCCGAGCTGATACCGTATGACAGTTTGAACTCGGCATACTGAATCAACCCGTTCGGCGTGGCCTTGGTCAGAATTTCAATCTTGGCGTTGCGCAGCTTGGAGTTGGGGATAATGACCTGGTTACGCTGCACGAGATCCTTGAGCACGGTCTGCGTCAGGCTGGTCTGCAACACGATCGCCAGCAGGTCATACTTTTCGACCCTGACCAGGCTGCCCGGCTCGATATTGCCGTTGTACAACAATATAAGGCCGTTGATATTGTCCGGCGCCCACACATCCTTGGTCGAATACAGAATCAGCAGCAAGCCGCCAAACACCGAAGTCGCCTGCAACAGGCTGGTGATCTTCCAGATGTTCAGCAACACCAGGAACACAACGATGATCGCGATGATCAGCACGATCAGGCTGTACATCTCCGACTGGTAGGTCTCGGTCCGGTACTCGACCCCATCGATTTCACGCACCCTGCCGAAACGCTTGACCACGAAGACCTGGATAAAATGCGTCAGCAAAAAAGCGACCAGCAAAGTCAGGCCCGTCTGCGACAACTGCCGTGCCAGCACCTGCACCGACTGGTCCGGCTGCGGTCCGGCGTTGTGCTGCTGCAGCAGTACGGAACCCAGGTAAAGCAGAAACAGCACCAGGTTGATAAAACGCAGCGCCCAAAGACGGGTCTTGTAATTACTTTCATCGCGGCTGGCCGGCAGCGCCTTGATGATTCTTTTCGAGAACAAAAAGATCAGTGCATTCAGGCACAGCACGACCACGTCGAACACGCTGATCGAGACCCGGCCCAACCAGGGCAAAGAAAAAGTGACGAGCGCGGCCAGCATCTACCTGGACAGATCGCCGGACATGTAACCTCCCATACTGATCACCGTCCAATGACCGCTGGTGCGCTTGATCAGCGTAAAATTGCGCCGGTCGGAACCGGCCTTACCGATATGCTGAGACAAAGGCATGTAGCTGTACTCGGCATGAACCACCGCCCGGCGTTTGCCATAGCGCTGGATCCTGAGCCTGTTGATATGCTTGATCTCGAACACCCGCGCCCAGACACCATTGCGGTTATAGTAGTCGGAAACCAGGCGGGCGGCCGTCTGCGGGTCGAGTGTGCGGTAGGCGGCAGCCTGCTGTGGATGAGAGACCGTCTTGGCCATCCCGGGATCGGCATTCGCCAGCGGCAATACAAAACAAAAAATGACACCTGCCAAAACACGGTTTCGCATTGCGGCCATCTCCATTTTACTCAACTCCCCTGAGCACAAAACCCGCGCCATCCGTTTCACGGCAAAAATTCCTGACCGGCCGCAGGCTGTCCTGCGCCCCTCGAAACTCGCTCCACAACTGGCCGATCGTCTTGTTTTCAAGCGGGTGCAGACACTCGCTGCACAGGTCCGCCAGCGGTTTGAGCACGAACGCCTGTTCGACGATCTCCGGGCGCGGTATGCTGAAGTCGGCGCCCTCGATCACTGCATCATCGTACAACAGCAGATCGATATCAATAGTGCGCGAAGAAAATTTTGGCTGCGTTCTCTCCCTGCCTTGCTGCGCTTCGATTCGCCTGAAGCAATCGATCACCTCGGCCGCCTCCTTCTCAGTGTCAAAGCCGACAGCCAGGTTATAAAACGGCGCGCCGCTGAAACCGACTGCATCGGTTTCATAGACGACCGAAATGTCCAGCGCTCCGAACTCCCTGCTCAGCGCCTGGCAGCATGTTGTGATGTTCGACTCCCGGTCGATATTG
>JALUUZ010000194.1 GCA_027021095.1 Gammaproteobacteria bacterium | reverse complement strand
TTGCCAGTAAGACGATCAAAGTGGGCACCGCGAAAACCAGCCTGGTCAAGGTTGGCCGTAAGCTGTATGAGGGTGGCAATCCAAAGACCAAGGTGCCGGCCTGTATGGGTTGTCATGGACCGGCCGGAACAGGTAATGCGCCAGCCAAGTTTCCTGCCCTTGGAGGCCAGCATGCCGCCTATACCGTGGCACAGCTGAAGGATTTTCGCAAGGCGGCGAGGGAGTGGGTCAAGAATACCGAGGCCGGAAAGGATCAGCCCAAACAGCTGCCAGGGCGCGCCAATGACATCGATCGAATGATGCAGCACGTAGTACTGTATATGAGTGACGCGGAAATCGAGGCGGTTGCCTCCTACCTGCAGGGTCTGCATCCAAAAGCCACGGCGAAGAATACCGCGCAAAAATAACCCTGCCGATCGATTCGACAGCGTAAGCCGGGGATGGGTGTTCCCGGCTTGCCGCTGTCAAAAATGCCTGTCTTCTGCTCATCCCTGGGCAAAAAAAGCTCACCAGAACTGGACTCATTTTTGCAGTGATATCAAAGTGTGATTCCCGGCGAACGGTCTCCGGTCGAATTGGTCTATAGTTGATATTATCCGCTTTTTATTTTATTCAGTCCCTTGTTGCGTATGAATGCCAATATCAAGCCTGATTTCAAGCAAATGCTGGACGAGTCGGCACTCGCCGGCGCAAATACCGAGTACGTTGAATCGCTGTATGAATCCTATCTCGACGACCCGGCCAGCGTCGGCCTGCAGTGGCGCCTTTATTTTGACGACTTACAACAGCAGGCCAGTGCTGAAAAAGGCGAGGGCGCGACCCGTGTGCTGCCCGAACCGAGGTTGAGCCAGGTTCGGGCCAGGTTCAAACAGCTGGCGAAAGCAGAACGAACGGCTGGCAGCATACCGGTGGCGGTGTCCGAGGATGCCCGGCAGCATGAGAAGCAGGTCAAGGTACTGCAGTTGATCAATGCGTTCCGGTTTATGGGACACCTGGCCGCCAATACCAATCCGCTGGAGTCAAAACCGGCAGCGATGATCCCGGAGCTCAGGCTCGAGAAACACGACCTTTCCGTCGAAGATCTCGATACGGTGTTCAATACAGGTTCACTGGTCTGTAAGCAGCGCGCGACCCTGAAAGAGATACTCGAGATCTTATGCGAGACTTATTGTGGCTCGATCGGTGCGGAGTATATGCACATCACCAATACGACAGAGAAGCGCTGGATTCAGTCCTATCTCGAGTCGCAGAAAGGGGTGCCGGTGTTCGAGATGGCGGTGAAGACCAGAATACTGAACAAGGTGGCGGCCGCGGAAGGCCTCGAGCGCTTTTTGCACACCAAGTACCTGGGACAGAAGCGTTTTTCGCTGGAAGGTGCCGAAACCCTGATACCGATGCTGGATGACCTGATTCAGCGCGTCGGCCGTCATGGAGGACGTGAAGTGGCCATCGGTATGGCACACCGCGGGCGCCTGAATGTACTGGTCAACGTAATGGGCAAGACACCGGCCGAGTTGTTCATGGAATTCGAAGGCAAAAAGTCGGGCCAGTTTCCCAGCCAGTTCAACGGGTCCGGCGACGTCAAGTACCACCTGGGTTTTTCCTCGGACATCAATACAGAAGGGGGCGTCGTGCATGTGGCGCTGGCATTCAATCCCTCCCACCTGGAGATCGTAGCGCCAGTGGTCGAGGGATCGGTGCGCGCGCGCCAGGACCGCAGCAACGACACCCAAGGTAACAAGGTGATACCGGTCGTGATTCATGGTGATGCGGCCTTTGCCGGCCAGGGCGTGGTGATGGAGACATTCAACATGTCGCAGTCCCGTGGGTTTTCGACCAAGGGAACGGTGCATATCGTGATCAACAACCAGATCGGTTTTACGACCAGCAACCAGAATGACGCACGTTCGACCTTGTACTGTACTGACGTGGCAAAGATGGTGAGTGCGCCGATTTTTCATGTCAACGGCGATGATCCCGAAGCGGCACTGTTCGTGATGCGCATGGCGCTGGATTACAGGATGAAGTTTAAAAAGGACGTGGTGATCGACCTGGTGTGCTACCGGCGCCATGGTCACAGCGAAGCCGATGAACCGATGGCGACTCAGCCGTTGATGTACCAGGCGATCCGCAAAAAACCGACCACGCTGGCATTGTATGCGCACAAGCTGGTCGATCAGGTCGTGATGACCGATGAGGAGATCAAGGCATTCGCTGACGCGTACCGCAATAAGCTGGCGCAGGGAATCTGTGTCGTCGATGAGGTGGTTGAAAAACACAAGAGCAAGTACCCGTTCGTCGAGGACTGGTCACCCTATGTTACGCTGTCGTGTTCGACCTCGGTCAAGACCAGTGTCGAACTGCCGGTTCTGCAGTCCTTGTGTGAGCGTCTGCATCGATTGCCGGTGAACTTCAAGCTGCATCCTAACGTGGAGCGTATTATCGAACAGCGAAAGAAAATGATCGCAGGCGAGATTCCGGTGGATTGGGGATTCGCAGAAAACATGGCTTATGCGACCTTGCTGAACGATGGTTATGCGGTCCGGATTTCCGGCCAGGATGTGGGCCGCGGGACTTTTTTTCATCGTCATGCTACGTTGCACAACCAGGTCGACGGGGAAGTCTATGTGCCGCTGCGCCACCTGGCGCCGGACCAGCCGCGGTTCCTGATCGTCAACTCCTTGCTCTCCGAGGAGGCAGTGCTGGCGTTCGAATATGGTTATGCAACGACGGATCCGAAGTCGCTGACGGTCTGGGAGGCTCAGTTTGGGGAT
>JALUUZ010000193.1 GCA_027021095.1 Gammaproteobacteria bacterium | reverse complement strand
GGTGCGCCGGCGATCACGTCCCCTGCCCGCCCCAGGACCCTGCTCCATGCGCTGGCCTTTTTGGGACAACGCCCACCTGCCGTACTCGACGACGCGACACTGAGTGAAATCTGGCAATGGGCGCTCGACCACTGGGATGCAAGCGCCATTCCCCGCGGCAACCAACCGGTACACCACTCGTGGTGACGAGTGTGCGCTCCAATGTATGGATAATGACGCGGCATGGAAGAATCGTGGGTGGAAGAATCGCCGCGTGATACCATTTGATTTGCCTTGGTGTTGGTGCGTACAACGCACCCTACCTCGTGGTGACGGTGCACGCAGTGCACCAAAGAATTTACACCAAGAAAATATCATGCACCAAAGTAGGGTGCGTCGTACGCACCACACGTTGTACGCACTACCACTCGCGGTAACGACAGGATTCTAGTATGATCAATACTCCCGAACCGACTGCATTTTGCCCAACAAGGAGGCAGTATGAGTGACCAGAAAAGCTACCCGGTGATGGATCAATTCAAAACCAAAGCGCATATCACTGCAGCCGACTACCAGTCGATGTACCAGGAATCGATCAACCAACCCGATGCGTTCTGGGCCCGGCAGGCCGAGCGGTTCCTGCAATGGGACAGAAAATGGGACCGGGTCAGCGACTGTGACTTTGCCGCAGGCAGGATCCGCTGGTTCGAGGGTGCCAAGCTGAACGTCACGACCAATTGCATCGACCGTCACCTGCCGGCGCGCGCGAACCAGACCGCGTTGTTGTGGGAAGGCGACGACCCGGCCAATTCACTCGCGATCAGCTACCAGCAGCTGCATTACTCGGTGTGCCGCTTCGCCAACGCACTGAAGGCGCGCGGAGTCAAAAAAGGTGATCGCGTCTGTATCTATATGCCAATGATCCCCGAAGCCGCCTATGCGATGCTGGCCTGCGCCAGGATCGGCGCGATCCACTCGGTGGTGTTTGGCGGTTTTTCGCCGGAATCACTGAAAGACCGTATTCTCGATGCGGACTGCCGCTATGTCATTACCGCCGATGAAGGCATACGCGGCGGCAAAAAAGTCGCACTCAAGGCCAATGTCGACCTGGCGCTGCAATCCTGCCCGGATGTCAGTACGGTCTTCGTCGTGCAGCATACACATGGCGAAATTGCCTGGCACCCGCCGCGTGACGTCTGGTACCACGAAGCAATCAGCGATGTCGACGACGAGTGCCCGGCTGAACAGATGGACGCCGAAGACCCGCTGTTTATCCTCTATACTTCCGGTTCGACCGGCAAACCCAAAGGCGTGCTGCATACTACCGGCGGGTACCTGCTGTTTGCGGCAATGACCCATCTGTACACCTTTGACTACCACGAGGGGGAAGTCTACTGGTGTACTGCCGATGTCGGCTGGATCACCGGTCACAGCTATATCGTCTACGGCCCGCTGGCCAATGGCGCCACGTCACTGATGTTCGAAGGCATACCAACCTATCCGGACGCCTCGCGCTTCTGGCAGATCTGCGACAAGCACCAGGTCAATATCTTCTATACGGCGCCCACGGCAATCCGTGCGCTGATGCGGGAAGGCAGGCAGCCGGTCGCCTCCACTTCGCGCAAATCATTACGCCTGCTGGGCACGGTCGGCGAACCGATCAACCCCGAAGCCTGGGAATGGTACTTCAACGTCGTCGGCGAAGGCCGCTGCCCGATCGTCGATACCTGGTGGCAGACCGAAACCGGCGGGCACTTGATCACCCCGCTGCCGGGTGCGATGGCACTGAAACCGGGCAGCGCCGGCAAGCCCTTTTTCGGTGTCCAGCCGGCAATCGTCGACCAGGACGGCAAGGTGCTCGAAGGTGAGGCGACAGGCAACCTGGTCATACTCAACTCCTGGCCAGGGCAGATGCGCAGTGTCTATGGTGACCACCAGCGTTTTATCGACACTTATTTCTCCACCTATCCAGGGAAATATTTTACCGGAGACGGCGCGCACCGCGACCAGGATGGCGACTACTGGATCACCGGACGTGTCGACGATGTCATCAACGTGTCAGGCCACCGCATGGGGACCGCCGAGGTCGAAAGTGCGCTGGTACTGCACAAGCAGGTCGCCGAAGCCGCCGTGGTCGGATTTCCACACGACATCAAGGGGCAGGGAATCTATGCCTATGTCACGCTGACCAAGGATGCAACCCCGAGTGACACCTTGAAACAGGAACTGACAGAACTGGTTCGCAGTGAAATCGGCCCGATCGCCAAGCCGGATGTGCTGCAATGGGCGCCCGGCCTGCCGAAAACCCGCTCCGGCAAGATCATGCGCCGGATTCTGCGCAAAATTGCGGCAAACGAGATCGATAACCTTGGCGATACCTCGACGCTAGCCGATCCTTCAGTTGTGAACCAATTGATTGAAAACCGGGCTTCGCTGCAGATATAATGTTGAGCCATATCAACAAAATAAATAATAAGCAGACAGCATACACATGATCGTCCACAGCGATTTCAAACCTGCCTGGTGGCTTCCAGGCCCTCACGGCCAGACACTGTGGCCCAACAAAATTAGACGCCGGCCCAAAGTCGAACTGATCCGTGAACGCTTCGAGCTGCCCGATGGCGATTTTATCGATACCGACTGGACGTCTGAGTCCCATGGGCCGATCGTCATCGTCCTGCATGGACTCGAAGGCTCGACCCGTTCCGGCTATGCCGCCGGTATCCTGCACCAGATTCACAAGCGCGGCTGGCGCGGACTGTTCATGTATCAACGCAGCTGCAGCGGCGTACCCA
>JALUUZ010000192.1 GCA_027021095.1 Gammaproteobacteria bacterium | reverse complement strand
CATTGCGGACACCAAGTTCGAATTCGGTATCGATCAGAACGACAGGCTCTACCTGATCGACGAAGTGCTGACGCCGGATTCATCACGCTTCTGGCCGGCCGACCAATACCAGCCCGGTTCCAGTCCGCCGAGCTTCGACAAGCAGTTCGTGCGCGACTACCTGGAATCGATCGATTGGAACAAGCAGCCTCCCGGCCCGAAGCTGCCGCAGGAGATCATCGACAAAACGGCGGAAAAATACCGTGAGGCGTTGACGCGGCTGGTTGGTTGATCCCGTTTGGTGTGCTTCGCACACCGTTACGATGGGGCGGGGTGTGTCGTATTTATCAACGTCACGACAAACCGTATCGTATCACGTGGTCATTCTTTTACACGCGATTCTTCCGTACCGTGTCATTGTCGATACGTTGGTGCGCACGGTGCTCCTGCCCCAGGGTAAAATAAAACCGTGCCCCCTGCCCCGGTTCAGCCTCGGCCCAGATACGCCCGCCATGCCTGCGGATGATCCGCGCAACCGTTGCCAGGCCGATACCGTTACCTTCGAACTCTTTGTCCGTATGCAAACGCTGGAACGCGCCAAACAACCTGTCCGCATACCGCATATTGAAACCGACACCATTGTCGCGAATCATATAGACCTGTTCTCCATCACGCTGCAATACATCGAACTCGATCCGGCTTTCAGCGGTCTTGCTGCTGTACTTCCAGGCATTGCCAACCAGGTTGTCGACCGCGATCGCAAGCAGCTTCCTGTCACCCTGTACCTGCACCCCTGGTTCTATCACTGTGTCCACCTTTCTATCGGGTTCATAGTCACGCAGCTGATCGAGACTTTGTTCAACCAGCGATGACAGGTTCACATCCTGGATCTCGAGGTCAGTGCGATTGACCCTTGACAGCTTCAACAGGTCGTCGATCAGGTCCGCCATATGCTGCGACCCATGACACACACGCTGCAGATAATCCCTGCCAGTGTCATCGAGCACGTCCTTGTAGTCTTCCAGCAGGATACGGCTGAACCCATCGATAGAGCGCAGCGGTGCACGCAGGTCGTGCGAGATCGAATAGCTGAACGCCTCCAGTTCACGGTTGACCTCTTTCAGCTCCCGGGTACGCGCCTCTACCAGCTCCTCCAGGTGCACCTGGTTTTTCTTGAGCTGCTGCTGTGCTTCGACACGCTCGGAGATATCATCGACCAGCGACGCGACCCCGATCACCTCGCCATCGCTGGTCACCAGCGGCGTATTATACCATTCGCAGGTGATCAGCTTGCCTGACTTGGTCACATTCTGGTTGCTGCTGCGCTCCCCTCCCTTCCTTGTCAACAACTCCTGCCATACCCTGCTGACAACCGGCACCACCGATTCCGGTACGATCAAGTCCATGGCCCGGCGCCCCTTGGCCTCTGCGTAACTGTAACCGAAAATCGCTTCCGCCGCCTGGTTCCATTCCACCACCCTGAAATCAGTGTCCCACTCGATTACGCCCAGCGGAGTATTCTGTACATGCAGCGACAGCTTCTGCTTGATGTCCACAAACTGCTCATGGATCTGCAGGCGCTCTATTTCCGCCGCTGCACGTGCAGCAAAGATATGCAGTGTGTCATAATAGTGGTCCGTTTCGCGCAGCTTCTTTTTATCCAGGATCGCGATCAGTCCGATCGGCCTGGACCGCGAATCGAACAGCGGGGTGCCGATATAGCTTTCAGCATGGATTTGCTGCAACAAAGCATCCTGTGGAAATTTCTGCCGCACCGAGTCAGCAAAGATACAGGTTTCCTTACCGACCACCTGGTCACTAGGTGTCCCGTCCAGTGAGTACGAGATATTGTCGACGATCCGGCCATCCGCACAGACAGAATAAGTAAAGACACTGTGTTTCGCCGCATCCAGCAGCCCGATAAAAACATAACTTGCCGCGAACAACTTCTGCAACTGCAATACCATTTGTTCGAAAAACCGCTTTCCGGTCTCGCCACAGACCCCCGCAGCGATATGTTGAATGGCATCCAGAATCCGTTTTCTGTCGGTGACATCACGAACGATCGCCTGCACCAGTTTTTCGTCACCGATCGCCACCTGGCTGAAATTGATCTCGGCATCGAAGCAGGAGCCATCCGGTCTTTGGAACCGCCACTGCAACTGCCGCGAGCCGCCATCAGCGACACCCCGCAGGATCTTCTGTATTCGTGGCGCCGAGGGTTCGCCATCCGGCTGCCGCGCCGGCGAAAGCTTTTCCGGGCCAAGACCCAGCATCTGCCCTGGTGACACGGAAAACATTTTCAATGTACTGAGATTGCAATCGACAACCACATCGTCACGCAAGATAATGATTGCATCATAAGCGTGCTCGAACAGCAGTTGGTATTTCTCCTCACTTTTCTCACGCGCCTGTTGCTGCTGCTTCCGGTCGGTGATGTCCTGGACCACACCGATCATACCAACGGGTTTTCCGGCCTTGTCATACTCGACACGGCCTGTTTCAGCCACCCAGCGCTGTTCCCCGTCTGCACGAACGATCCGGTGTTCTACGTGATATTTGTTTCCACTTCGCAGCGCCTGTTCGATCCGCTGCTGCAACATGGCACTGTCTTGCGGATGGATATACTGCTTGTATGCATCGAAGGTCTGCGGGAAGCTGCCGGGCGCCAGGCCGAATATTTTTTCAGTCTCGACCGACCAATAGACCCGGTTTTCGGCTATGTCCCACGACCAGATTCCCATGTTCCCTGCGTCCAGCGCGATACTTCGCTGTGTCTCGGTATCACGCAGCGTCTTGCTGATCTTG
>JALUUZ010000191.1 GCA_027021095.1 Gammaproteobacteria bacterium | reverse complement strand
GCGCGACAGGGACGGACTGCGTCATGCCGTCAGCAAAGGGATCATCAACAGTCTCTGCTCCGACCACCAGCCGCACGAACCAGACGCCAAACAGATGCCCTTCGGCGATACCGAGCCTGGCATCTCTGCACTGGAGACACTGCTGCCGCTGACATTGAAGCTGGTGGAAGAAGGCGTACTGCCGCTGTCACAGGCCATCGCGCGCCTGACCCTGGGACCGGCCAGGATACTTGGACTGGACACCGGCACACTGGCGCCGGGCACACCGGCAGACCTCTGCCTGTTCGACCCGGAAGCACTGTGGCAGCTCGACACCGCGAGCATGCACAGCCGTGGCACCAACACGCCGTTCGACGGCTGGCAGTTCAAGGGCCGGGTTCACTATACGCTGCACAACGGGCGTATCGTGTTTGCACGCACTGAGTCCCGATGATGAAGACACAGCGCAATACCCTGTTCAGCCTGCAGGCCGCGATCCTCGCTCATCACCAACACCCGGCACAGCAGTTCATTCTAAGACTCGACGCGCCGGACATCGCACAAACGGCCAAACCAGGGAGTTTCGTCCACCTGCAGTGCCACCCGGAACTGCCGATGCGCAGGCCGCTGTCGATCATGCGCACAGATCCACGGCAGGGCTGGATCGAGATCCTGTACAAGGTCGTCGGCCACGGCACACGCCTGCTGGCGACACGCCGGCCCGGTGAAACCCTGCCGACACTGGGGCCTGTCGGCAACGGCTTCCGGCTCGATCCGGCACGGCCGCGCCGCCTGCTGATCGGTGGTGGGGTCGGTGTACCGCCGATGATCTTTCTGGCGCAACAGATCAGCACGCAACACAAGCAGGACGCAGGCAGCACGCTGGCCGTCTTCGGCTCCGAAGTACCGTTTCCGTTCACACCACGCCCCTCGCAGCTCGAGGTCCCTGGTATCACGCCATCGGCCAATGCCGCCATGCCGCTGCTCGAAGACTGGCAGATCGCCAGCCGGCTGTGCAGCCTGCAGAACTATGCGGGACACTACCACGGCTATGTCACCGACCTGGTGCAACAATACCTGGCCGGCCTGGACCGGCAGCAGCATCAGCAGGTGGCCTTGTTTGCCTGCGGTCCTGAACCCATGCTCCAGGCAACGGCCGCACTGGCTGGCGAACACAACCTGCCGTGCCAGGTCTCATTGGAAGAGTACATGGCCTGCGCGCTGGGAGGCTGCGCCGGCTGCGTCGTCAAGGTCAGGACGGGGACGGAGTATGCCATGAAACGGGTCTGTGTCGACGGACCGGTATTCGACGCCGAAGAGGTTTATGGGGCGTCTGGGTAAGGTGGGCGGTGCGTTGTACGCACCAACACCATGATAATCAGATCACATCGCGTTCATCGACCAGGTCGATGCCGTCCATCGCATCGGCGAACTTGTCGACATTACCCTTGCCAAGCTTGATCATCAGCCGGACTTCATTGGCCGAATCGGCATAGTGGATTGCATCCTCGTAAGTGATGTCATTGTTGGTGTAGAGTTCATACAACGCTTGGTCGAAGGTCTGCATGCCCTGGTTGGTCGACTTCTTCATCAGTTCCTTCAGCTTGTGGATTTCGCCCTTGCGGATGATGTCCGCCGCCAGCGGCGAGTTCACCATGATCTCGACACAGGGCCTGCGGCCCTTGCCGTCCGGGGTCGGAATCAGCTGCTGCGCGATGATCGCCTTCAGGTTCAACGACAGGTCCATAAACAGCTGATCACGCCGGTCTTCCGGGAAGAAGTTGATGATCCGGTCCAATGCCTGGTTGGCATTGTTCGCATGCAGGGTGGCCAGGCACAAATGGCCTGTCTCGGCAAACGCGACTGCATAATCCATCGTTTCGCGTGAGCGGATCTCGCCGATCAGGATCACGTCCGGCGCCTGGCGCAAGGTGTTCTTCAGCGCTACATCGTAACTTTCAGTATCTATCCCCACCTCGCGCTGGGTCACGATACAACCGGCATGCTGGTGAATAAACTCGATCGGGTCCTCGATGGTGATGATATGACCGGTGCTGTTCTGGTTGCGGTACCCGACCATCGCTGCCAGCGAAGTCGACTTGCCCGTGCCCGTCGCACCGACGAAGATCACCAGTCCGCGCTTGGTCATCGCCAGGTTCTTGATCACCGGCGGCAGATACAGTGATTCGATATCGGGGATCTTGGTCTCGATGCGGCGCAGCACCATGCCGGCGCAGTTACGCTGCATAAACGCACTGACCCGGAAACGGCCGATATTGGTCGCACTGATCGCAAAGTTGCATTCGTTGGTCGCCTCGAACTCCTCGCGCTGCTTTTCGGTCATCACCCCCAGTACCATGCTGCGCGCCTGCTCCGGGGTCAGGGTGGCCTGCGAGATCGGCGTGATCACGCCGTTGATTTTCAGCGATGGCGCGATGCCCGGCGTCACGAACAAATCCGATGCCTTTTTATTGACCATCAACTTTAACAATGCTGTGAATTCCATAACTGTTCAACCTCAGGCAAAAGCCTCTTTATTGACCGCCCGTATCGCTGCCTCACTCTTACTCACCAGGCCCCGTTTCACCAGTTGCTGCAGGTGCTGGTCCATCGTCTGCATACCGATACTCTGCCCGGTCTGGATCGCCGAATACATCTGCGCCACCTTGTCTTCGCGAATCAGGTTGCGGATCGCCGGTGTCCCAAGCATGATTTCCCATGCCGCAATCCGGCCGCCGCCGTTTTTCTTCAACAAGGTCTGGGTAATCACCGCGCGCAGCGACTCTGACAACATCGAGCGCACCATCCCTTTCTCCCCGGCAGGAAACACATCGATCACACGGTCGATCGTCTTCGCAGCCGAACTGGTATGCAGCGTACCGAACACCAGGTGGCCGGTCTCGGCCGCGGTCAGCGCCAGACGGATGGTCTCCAGGTCACGCAGCTCACCGACCAGGATGATATCCGGGTCCTCACGCAGTGCCGAACGCAATGCCTCGCTGAAGCCCAGCGTATCCTTGTGCACCTCGCGCTGGTTGATCAGGCACTTTTTACTCTGGTGCACGAATTCGATCGGGTCCTCGATCGTCAGGATGTGCGCAAAATCGGTCTCGTTGCGGTAGTTGACCATCGCCGCCAGGCTGGTCGATTTACCCGAGCCGGTCGGCCCGGTCACCAGCACCAGGCCGCGGGGGTTACTGGCGATGTCCTGGAAAATGGCCGGACATCCCAGGTCATCGAGGGTCAGGATATTCGACGGAATGGTACGAAAAACCGCCCCGGCCCCGCGGTTCTGATTGAAGGCATTGACACGGAAGCGCGCCAGGCCGGGAATCTCAAACGAAAAGTCGGTTTCCAGGAATTCCTCGTAATCCTTGCGCTGCTTGTCATTCATAATGTCATAGATCAGGGAATGCACCATCTTGTGATCCATCGCCGGCACGTTGATACGCCTGATATCCCCGTCGACACGGATCATCGGTGGCAGACCGGCCGACAAATGCAGGTCCGACGCGTTATTCTTGACTGAAAATGCCAGGAGTTCGGCAATATCCATTCATTCTCTCCTCTCATTAATGAACCATCGATGTTCATCTATACATCGTTCATTGACCAAATAGCTTTACCCGGTATGGGTGACCAGCCGGCACACGCTCCGCCCGTGCCGCTAACTCTATAGAATAGACAGCAACCCCCGGTGCTACAAAACAAAATTAACCTTACTCCGCCTGCTGAACCTCTGCCCGCCATCACATGACTTATTAAACGACACACCCTGAAACACCCCGACACACACTACCGTGGAGGCATTCCCATGAAACAAGGGACGCTCGACCTGCCCGCAGTCGGCAACCGCAACAACAAGTCCTACGGTGCAGACGGCCTGCGGCCGTCGATGAACCTGCGCGATCATATGCAAGGCAGCACAGGAAACAGGCGCTCCGGTGACGATCCCGCGGCCACGCCGGCACGAGTCGAAAGCACACCGCAAGGCACGACCGAAACCCGGTACAGCCGCCGCGGAGACCGTTCCGCCATCGAAGTCAGAACGAGCAACACACAGACAGGCCGCGTCACAGTAAAGACCACGATCAAGGATCACGAAACCGGCCAGGTGGACACCGAGACCAGGACCGAGCCAAACAAAGTCAACCCCGGCAAAGATCCACAGTCGCCCGACACCGGACCAAGGCTCAAGGTCGGCAGGCTCGACGACTCACCACCACCGCAAAGGTTCAGGGACTCCCAGGAAATCAGGGAAATGATGCGCAAAAACATCGAGGATATCCGCGACGGTGCCATCGAAAAAGGTAACCCCGGTGATGTGGATCGATTTATCCCGGTGATCCAGGGTCATTTGGAAACCTTTGGTCAGGTACCGGCCACTACAGTCAGTGATGGTTGCTATGCCAGTCTTGACAATGTAGATGAAGGGAGAGCGTTAGGAATTAGTCGCGTGGTGTTTCACAAAAAGCGTGGGATCTCCTATCTTGACATGGGTGTAAAGAAGAAGACGTTTAAACGGTTACGGGATTTTCGCGCGGGCATAGAAGGCAACATATCGGAATTAAAAAGAGTTTTTGGCGCAAGTAAAGCCATGTGGAAAGGGCTCGATGGTTTTAAAGCTTTTGTTTGGTCCTCGGTCATCAGCTACAATCTGGTCAGGTTAGCCAAAGCTGAGAGTGGATAGCGGGCTGGTCCTAAGAAATTTGCCATAATATTGATGCGCCAAATGGTTGGATAACTTCCTATACCTTATAAAATAGGGAAATGCATACTATATGAGCAAATTTGGCAGAAAATTCTGCATCTATTTAGATTAGAATCTGAAAATATAGCTGTGTTATTTATATAGCTTTTTCTCTAGGTTTTCACTGATGGGATATTGGCGTTCATTTGGTAATAGCTGGTATGCATCTTCTAATTGATTAGATTCTAAGAATGAATAGATCTCTGTCGCCAATCCTGTTACTTCAATGATATTTTGAATCCACTCATTCACATATAGCCTAACAGCCTCACCCGATAAGCCAATTTGTATAGCGCGATGCTCCAGCGGTTGTAAATGTAAATCCCGTTCCGGGTCCCACTGGATACGCACTGGCGACTGTTCTTTTATTTTGTGCCATTCTTCTTTAGTCGCATAAGTGCCTGATTCAAAGTGGCTAAGACAGCTATGCGCTAATGCCCACTCAAAACCTTCCCTTGAAATATCAATGGCGAGAATCCGTTTCTGATCACTGTCTTTTTTACCCCAGCCCGCCCGGTACATCATCCATAGAAAGGAAGGCTTAATCCAGGTCATGCGTTCTATCTTAAACGGTGGTGATACGAAGGTACCATGCTCCAGTGCACTGTCGGCAATCGCAGCCGAATAAGCCTGATAAACCCGAATCGTTCTATCGTCGTAAACGGCGCGGATCTGCCGTAAAGGAATTGCCATCACTTCGCCTTTTTCATCTAGCATCAATTCCTGCACCTCGATTTCCACCGCCTGCTCAATTAATTGCCGGGCTCCCCGGCGTAACAGGTCGGTCAAAGAATCCTCAATTGCCTCTGGATTCTTAAGCTCAACAACGTTATTCTTACTCATAGTGGCGTATCCTTCTGTAATGGTTTATTCAATGTGTCGTAACATCAAATTAACCAGATACGCCGCTTCTTATCAAGTGGCTAAACACCAGATTCGATCATAACTCAAGCGGGGCTTTACTTACAATAAACAACTCATATATGAGTTGTATAGATCATATTCTGTTGACAACGCCTGCACTCCAATTTAGTATTTCAAGAATGCGCTACCTGCACTTCACAACATATGCAGGCATTAGATGCTGAAACACCATTTTGAACAAAGGAACACCACAATGGAAAAACCAAGCCATACAGCCGCAAAAAATGACCACTGGATCACGATCTACACTTGGCGCAGCAATGGAACTACAGAATATGGACATGCTGCATTAAAGACAAGCTCAAACAGTCCTCACAGCTATATGAGTCACTGGCCCACAGGTATGGAATCCAGCAGAGAACACTCAGGCAGCGAACTGTCTGTCGGCTAACCGGCCTGACCTGCACATTAGAAATAGTATTAACCGACACCAAAAGGAAAACAACACATGGAAAACCATAAGCTAGCTACGATGGTGCTGTTGTCGGCAGGCCTGGCAGCCTGCACCGCGGGTAACAACAACGTGCGCCGGGACGCGCCTGTTCAAGGCCGGGTTACCAGTCTCAACATCACTGACTGCAAGTTCAAAAAGCGCATGAAGCCTCCCGGCAACCTGGTGCGATGCCGTGGAGCCAGCGGATATACGATTGTTTACACGCATTTCGACAACAAACGATTCGGCAGTCCGCTTCGCTTCTACTATTACATTACGAAAAAAGAACACGATCCGCGTGCGGTGTCCAAGTACCTGCACAACAGGCGTATCAGGATTTACCGTCTTGGCTCCAGCATGGAATGGCGAATGCGCAAGACCAAGGTTGGTCAGCGTGCAATCGCCGCGGTCATTCCTGTGTTTGCCAATGCGGCGGGCAACACCAGGCGCTCATGGCACTACCTGGTGGTAAAACTCCAGCAACAAGCACCCGGGGCCTGCGTCATCGCAATTAAACCCGGCAGCCCTGACCTCAAGGGCAAGCTGCACGATCTTGCCGTACAGGCGGCCGACTCGGCGCCACGTACAGGCTGCCTGAAAGCTACTTGACATAGCCGATCATATCCTTCGGCTTCGTGGCCTCAGCCGCAGGGAAGCGGCTGAACGGCCATGCTGCCGGCACATTCGACAACCCGTCCCTGTCCACCCTAGCCCGTCTTTCTCACCACCCTTCTACTGCGCTGGCGCAATGGCGTTGGAACCCTGCTTTTACTATACTCGCTATACTTAGCACCGGCGGGGTCCGGCATCATCGACTAACGCATACAAGGATTAAAAAATGATCAGATCAATCATACTTACAATAGTGCTCGTCTTTCCGTTCAGTATTGCCTTGTCCGCACAAATCAACGACGACAGAACGTTCGCTGCAGGCACCACCGTCTATATCCATTCGAACAACGGCCTGGTCGTACGGGAAAAACCGTCCCGAAACGGCAAACGCTTGGCGTCGATCGGTTTCGGCCAGTCAGCGACAGTCATTGCGCCTCCGGACAAACGACAAACCCTCGAGGTCGCCGGCATAAAAGGATTCTGGGTCAACGTCAAACATGGCGCCGGAACCGGTTATGTGTTCTCCGGTTTTATCTCAAAGTTTCCGGTTGCCAAAAACCGCTTCTTCCCGGTGTATCACAAAAAACTGCAGTCGTTGAAACTGCCTTCCACCTACACCAACAAGCCCGTTAACACACCGGGCAAGCCACAACCGGAAAATGAGAATACAGAAACACTCGTTTTGAAAGGCGCAACGATGGCAGATGCCTACTTGATAGCGCGCAGCCTGTTCGAGGTCCCGAAATCGATCAAATGGCCGAAAAAACTGACAAAAAAAACGACATCGATCAACAACCCAAAAAAATCCGAGGGTGTACACGAAAGCACGTTGACACTTTCGGCCGGACCACAGGGGACATTGAACAAGATCAATTACTTCTCCCAGTATGACGGCGGAAGCGAGGACTTCCGTGTAAGCGCTGTCGACAGTGAGACGATCAAATTCGAATTCGCTGCTAGCGTTGATTGACCGTACCAATTCATCCGCAGCCTTGGTATCGTTATGTGAGTTGGCGGTCGAAGCTTTTGGTGTGCACGGCGTGTGGTGCGTACAACGCATCCTACTTTGGGGCATGGTATTTCTTTACCGTATATCCTTTGGTGTGCTTCGCACACCGTCACGGCATGGTAGGGTGCGTTGTACGCACCAACGCCAAGGCAGATTCAAGCACACCACGTGGTGATTCTTTTACACGTGATCCTTCCATACCACATCGGCGGCGCAAAAAACGGGTAATTGGTGGATGACTGTGGTTAAACGCTTTACACTATCGCCATGCACCTTAAAGCCGTACGAGACCGTATCCGCGCGCTGGAACTCCAGTACCAGCGCCCCGTGGGCAGTGTGCGGCTGCTCGCGGTCAGTAAGGCCTGCAGCGTCGAACAGATCCTGGCTGCTGCTGCCGGTGGGCAGGTGGATTTCGGCGAAAACTACCTGCAGGAAGCGATGACCAAGATCAGCCAACTGGATTCGCGGCACTTGACCTGGCATTTTATCGGCCCGGTACAATCGAACAAGACCCGCTCGATTGCGCAGCATTTCTCCTGGGTTCACAGCCTCGACCGCACCAAGATCGCCGTGCGCCTGGACCGGCACCGGCATACGCTGTCCCTGCCGCCACTCAATGTCTGTATCCAGGTCAATCTGGATGGTGAAACCACCAAGTCGGGGATCGCACCAGAGAAAGTAATGGAATTCGCGGCTCAATTCGCACAGTGGCCGGCGCTGAAACTGCGAGGCCTGATGTCACTGCCGCGGCCGCTGAGCAGGCTCGAGGACCAACGGCTGCAGCACCGGCTGATGCGACGGCTGTTCGACTCGCTGGTCGACGCTGGGTATAAGTTGGACACCTTGTCGATGGGCACATCGAACGACATGGAAGCAGCCATCGCCGAAGGCACCACCCTCGTCAGAATTGGAACCGCGCTGTTCGGCAAACGGCCAAATAGAGTTGACAATATCGATTGAAAACGGTTCTACTAGTCACCACTTAGTAAGACAATCCTCTCTGGACTATAATTCGACGCTAGGAGTCTATGGATACCAAAAACACAAAAATCGCATTTATCGGTGCCGGAAACATGGCCGCCAGCCTGATCGGTGGCTTGATCCAGGATGGTTTTCCGGCAAGCCAGATCATGATCTCTGATCCTGATCCCAAGCAGCGCGAACGTATACTTGCCAACTACCCGGTTCACTCGACCCAGGACAACTCAGTCAGTGTCGAGTTTGCTGATGCGGTCGTTTTTTGTGTCAAACCCCAAGTCATGAAACAGGTGGTCACCGGTATCGCCGACGCGGCAGCCCAAGCCCAGCCGCTGTTCCTGTCGATCGCGGCAGGCATACGTATCGATGCCATCCGCCGTTGGCTCGGCGGCCAGCCTGTCATCGTACGGGCGATGCCCAATACGCCGGCAATGGTGCAAAGCGGCGCAGCAGCCTTGTATGCGAACGCACATGCCAGCGAGGAACAGAAAGAAATCGCCGAATCGATTCTCAGGGCGGTCGGACTGGCACTGTGGGTCGATGAAGAATCTCAACTGGATACGGTTACCGCACTGTCAGGCAGCGGCCCTGCCTACCTGTTTTTGCTGATGGAAGCCTTGCAGCAGGCCGCAGTCAAGCTTGGCCTGCCGGAACAGACCGCGTCATTGCTGACCGTCCAGACCGCTTTCGGTGCTGCCAAGATTGCGCTCGAGAGCCATGAGACACCTGCGCAATTGAGGCAGCGCGTCACCTCCCCTGGCGGCACGACAGAAAGTGCGCTGGCTGTGCTGGCCGAGGGAAAAATAAATGAACTGATCGAACGTGCAGTCGCCGCTGCTGAACGAAGAGCCAGAGAACTGGCTGAACAAATGGGGGCAGAATGACTTTTTTCCAAGATGTAGGAAACTTACTGGTCAGCGTATTCTTTGGCCTGCTGATCTTTTTTGTCATGCTGCGCTTTATCCTGCAAACGGTGCGTGCTGATTTTCACAACCCCTTGTCGCAAATGATCGTCAAGCTGACTTCGCCGCTGTTACGGCCCTTTCGCCGGGTCATCCCCGGTATCGGCGGCATCGACATGGCTTCGATCATACTGATGGTCATGCTACAGTTCCTGGAACTGGCATTGCTGAACCTGATCAAGGGCACGGCGCTGGCGAAGATCTTCCTCAGCGGTACAGCGATACTGACATTGCTCATACTTGCGATCATCCAGCTGCTGACCCTGGCGACCTGGATCTATATCATTGCGATCGTAGTGATGATCATCGTCAGCTGGATACAGCCGGGCAGCCACAATCCGGTTCTGCACCTGATTCACCAGATCACCTACCCCCTGTTACGCCCGATCCAACGAATGATTCCTGACATGGGGGGACTGGACTTTTCGCCGCTCGTCGCCATCATACTGCTGACGATCATTCAATATGCGATCAAACACCTGGGCGGCGGTCTCTTGAGAGTAGTCCTGACCGGGTGACATGCAGACCCAAGCCGAGGCATTTTACTGGGCGGATGGCGTGCTGACACTGAACGTCCGTCTGCAACCCAATGCCAGCAGCGACGAAATCACCGGCATCACCGATGGCCGGCTCAAGATCCGGCTGACCTCACCGCCGCTCGACAACCGGGCCAACCGGCACCTGGTCAAATACCTTGCCAAGCAGCTCGGTGTCGCCAAGTCCAGTATCGAAATAATCAGCGGTGAGCACAGCAGGTTGAAGACGCTGCGTATCCGTTCACTGCAGCAGCTGCCATCCTGGCTGCAGCCCGCCTGACCCCTGCTATTGACGGTTACGCCACCACTTCTTTACAAAATGATCGACAGAAAGCTTTCCAGGCCCACGTGCCACGACATAGGCCAGCATCAACATCCAGACGAAGTGATCGATATGCCCGGCGGTGCTGGCAAAATCCGTGTTGGCGTAAGAATGCCAGGCAACCAGGTTCAAGACGAACAGTCCCAGTCCGGCAAAGCGCCCGGCCAGCCCGGCGAACAACAATACCGGGAAAAACAATTCTGCACCGGCCGCCAGGTAAGCGGCCACCTCGGGTGACAGAAGCGGCACCGAGTACTCGTTCTCGAACAGCGCAATGGTAGTGCTCATCGACTTGATCTTGGCCAGCCCGGAAGTAAAAAACACCTGCGCAACCCAAAGCCTGATTCCCAGGTCGAGCAGCGGTAACACCAGGTTGGACAGCACTTGTGACGGGCTGTTGAATTTTGCAAACAAGCCGTTGTGTCCGCCCCCCGAATCAACTTGTGACATAGCAGTCTCTCCTGTCACAGCAAACCGGGAAACCTTCCTGCCCCCTCTTGCTGTATTGGTATTATATTAATGGATGTAAAAAGGCAAACCAGGACCGTGGATCAATCCAGCCGAAACCCCGTCAGGCTGCCAAGCTCTAATAATGTTGCCAGCACCTGTCCCGGATCGGCATCGGTAAACTGCCTGACGAACTCCTCACACAAGTCCCCGAACATCCTGCCATCGAGCACGGCCTGCAGAAAAAACCACTGCGGCGCATCCAGTGGCTGTATAGACATCACCAGCGCATGGCGCCAGACTCCAAGCCGCTGCCCTCCCCGGTCCAGATCGATCACTGTTTCGTTTTCCTGCTCCGTCTCTTGTGACTGGTTCGCCTCCCAGATCGACAAGACCGGGTAGTCGCTCTGCAACAGGGTCAGTGTCGGGTTGACTGTAAAGACTATCCGCTCGCTGTGTTCTGCACCCGCCGCCGCCAACGCGGCAAAATCGAATGCCGCGTGATCCGGGGCATTGAATGCCCTGTGCCATGCCCATTCAAGGCGGGCGACGTCCGCCAGGTAGACCAGTTCTTGCGCCGGCTCGAACCCGGCAATGAACTCACTGAAATCAGCACCATAGTCACCGACGTCTGGTGAACAGGACTCCGCACCCGCGATATAGACCTGTGCCATGGCATCGAAAAACGCATCCCCGACCAGGCGCCTGCACACTGGGTAGATATCGCCGAGTACGACGACGAAAGTGCCGCGAATACTGTTACGGTAGATGTTGAACTGCTCTGCCGCACTGAGACTGCCGGTTTCACGGATATGCCGACAGACAGCCTGCTGCGCCTGCCCGTTGTCTGCCCCGGCAAACACGGCCTGATAGAAGTCCTGCTGCAGTCTACGCAACTCGTCCATCACCAGCACTCCGTCACCGAACGGGGGGCGGTGGTTCGGCCCGCCGCGACACGGTCCATCACCGCCTGCGCCCTGCCGGCTTCCTGTTCCAACACCGTAAAGGCTGGAATATCGGTGTCCCATTCGATCAGCGTCGGCACCGGCCCAAGCCTCTCGATAGCTGATTGATACAATTCCCAGACCGGCGGCCTGACCCGGTAACCATGGGTATCGAATAAATAACCCTGTTGCTCTTCATAGCCTGCAAGGTGTATCTCCTCGACATGCTGCAACGGAAACTGTTGCAGGTAGTCATAGGGACTCGAACCCTGGTTGTGGGTACTGACATAGACATTGTTGACGTCCAGCAGCAACCCGCAGCCTGTCTGCCGGGTGATCTCGCGCAAAAACTCCGGTTCTGGAATCTCTGACTGCTTGAAACTCAGGTAGGTCGACGGGTTCTCGATCAAAATCCGGCGTTGCAGGTAGTCCTGCACCTGGTTCACACGCGAAACAAAATGCCGCAGTGCCGCCTTGGTATAGGGCAAAGGAATCAGGTCGTGCACGTAACGATGGTTGACCGAAACCCAGGCCAGGTGATCCGATACCAGTGCCGGTTCAAATTCCACTGCCAGTCGTTTCAACGCAGCGAGGTAATCCAGGTTCAATGGATCGGCAGACCCCAACGACATCCCCACGCTATGAAAACTGACCGGGTAGTCGCGGCGGATACGCCGC
>JALUUZ010000190.1 GCA_027021095.1 Gammaproteobacteria bacterium | reverse complement strand
ATCCTGAATCCGGCATCGGGGCGCAAGTGAAACTGACAATTTTTATAGATAAATAATAGTCAATAAGCCGGCTGATTACTAAATTTTTTTCAAGGCGGAATTCTGGCCTCGAAAATATACACAGCGCCCGATAACAAGAGCTTCAAGGCTGGATTGCCGTCTTCGGCGACCGCACCGAACACAGACCACGAACCTTCTGATTTTCTCTTGATTTTCAATGAAATAGATTTTACTGCCTGATACGGGGCGGTGGTCTTCGACAACACCTGCCTGGGTGCCGGTTGCCAGCGTCCACCGGCTCGATGGAACAAATAAAAGGCACCGACACGTCTCTTGCGGCTGTCGGTCTCGATCGCACCGGCAACGATGGTTTGACCATCCGGTGTGGTGTCGAGCACATGCCCGAAATTGCTTACATTGTAACCCTGCGCCGGTACGAGCTTTTGCACCAGCATCCACCCCTTGTCACCATGACGATAGACATAGACTTCACCCTGTGTCCTGCGCGGTTCGGTAAAGGTCTCAGGACTGGCTCGTGTCGGAACACGTGTCGCGCCGATAAACAACAGGCGCCCCTGGTCTGCAAACTTCAGTGCATTGCCAAAAAAAACGCCGCTGCGCAACACGCGTGGCTCGATCGTCTCGGCCCTGATCCACTTACCCTTGTCAAGACGGAACAGGCTGATCTTGTCATGCTCTGACACTGCCAGCAGCTCCGCGCTGGCGGAAAGCGCGAACTGGATCGGCCGGTGACTGGTGGTGCGGGAGAAATTGCGAAACGTGAGATTCTTGATCACTTGCCGCAAAGACCAGGCGCCGCTGGTTTTCTGTCGATAGAGATAGATCGCTCCACCATCGAGGACTTTGCCGGTGTCCTGCCGCGCCGATGCGATCGCCAGGGTTCTGCCATCGGCCGACAGCTGCAGCGCAGTACCAAACAGCGTGTAATCCGGCTGTGTGTTTTTAAACTCGGCAGTCTGTTTCCACTGATCCTGCTTCCTGTGATAAACGAACACACTGCCGAGATGGCCAGCCCGGTTTTTCAGTGCCGGCGCGCCGACTGCCAAGACCTGCGCATCCGAGGCAAATACCAGGTTGCCGCCATACTCGATTTTCATATACGGCAGCGGGTAAGTGCGGTACTTGTAATACTCATCGAGGTGATCGAACTTCTTGTTTTTGACATACGGCTGAAACTTCTCGGCCGCCACCCATTTTTTGTCCTCCGCCGAATACCTGAACACTGTCACGCTGCCACTGCCACCAGTGATATTCCTGCGTGCCGAATCCTCCGGTGCGCCGACGGCCAGGCTGCCGCTGTCGCTGCTGACCGCAATCGACTGGCCGAAACGCGCATGGCTCTTCGCATAATCGATGCGCTGGATACGCTTTATCTCGGCATCGAGCAGCTTCGGCTTGGTATAGAAATACCAGCGCTTGGCCATGGACAGCAGGTTCCCCGACTGCCTGCCGACCAGGTGCCCTAACCTGACCTGGTATTCCATCCCCGGCGCCAATGGTTTCGACGGCTTGAAAAACAAGGTGTTGGCCTTGACACGTACCTTACCGGCAACTTCACTGACACCATCATCCACCCGGATCAACGGTGGTTTCGACAAGGCTGTATCGATGTCCTGGTTGAATTCTATCTTCAACGTCACTGTCGGCGAAACACCGGCGCGCATCGCGCTTGGGGTCACTGCCTTGACATCACCACGAAGCTTGATGGCGCTGAGCTTGCTCGAACCCCAGGTAAGATACAGGACTACCACGGCCACCACGGCAAACGAAAAAATCGCTGCATAGGACAGCAACAAAAAAAGCCGGGCTCGGCTGCTCACCCGGGTCACATGATCGCGAATCGCCTGTACCCGCCTGCGCAGCCGCTGCCTGATCTTCAGCCGGGTCTTACGCCAGCGCGAATCCGCCGCGGAACTACCCGGTGTGGGCCTTGGAAAATCATAACTCAGAGAATGTTCACCAACGGCGATACCGTTTTCCCTGGCTCTTTTAGCCTCCAGGTAACACAGGCCGCATTCATCTGTGAAGTAATAATGGTCGTCATCGAATTCGCAGCGCTGCAACCGCCGCGCGGGGACATCGTCCTCTGCCACCGGATTCAAGTAAACCGACAAATGCGCGCTCCAGGCCAATGCACTGGGCCGTGCCCCCCGCTGCGGCATCAATGCCTGGTCGAATAAATCCTGGGTTTCGATATCGAAATGATCGTGCATACTGTACGCCAAGGGCCTGATCCGTTCGTTCGGTACACGGCCATAGGCATAGAGTTCCTGTTCGACAGCCTGGTGCAGACTGGCCGGCAGCTTTTTACGCCCGGCCTTGAGTCCCTGGTAAGGATGGATGCCGTCATTCAGCAACTGAAAGATAATCACTGCCAGTGCAAACCGGTCCTGCGATTCATCCAGTTCCACCGGTGCCCAGTTCTGCTGAATCGCCTCGGGGCAGGTATAGTCCTGCGGCAGCCGCTGTGCGGTATAACGCCGGCCGTTAGGCGCCTGGATCGAGAAGTGATCGCAATCGATCAGCGCCACCGCGCCGGAATCCCGGTCAAGGTAGACGGCCGCCGGGTGCAGGTCTGCGATATAGTGCCCGCATTCATGTAACGCTGCCACCAATACCGCGAGATTGTACGCGACCTGGATTCGGTACCGGTAGTTTTCGGGAAGCTGGTGTTTTTCCCTGTCCTCCCGGCTCAACAACTGCTGCAAGGTGCAGTCGATAAACCCCGGATATGGCATCAGGTAACCGATGAACTGGTTGTCATCGTCGACGACCAGGCTGCTCGGC
>JALUUZ010000189.1 GCA_027021095.1 Gammaproteobacteria bacterium | reverse complement strand
TCGAAAAAGACGGCTCCAAGTTCCGCATGGTGCTGACCTCGATCCGCGGCCTGAAGTAACCAAGACTCAGGCCTTTGGCAGTGTCACCCCCTGCTGCCCCTGGTACTTGCCGCCACGGTCCCGGTACGAAGTGCCGCAGACCTCGTCCGACTCGAAAAACAGCATCTGCGCCACACCCTCGTTGGCGTAGATCCTGGCCGGCAGTGGTGTGGTGTTGGAAAACTCCAGTGTCACATGGCCTTCCCATTCCGGCTCCAGCGGGGTGACATTGACGATGATGCCACAACGCGCATAGGTCGACTTACCGAGACAGATGGTCAATACCTTGCGCGGGATCCGAAAATACTCCACCGTGCGTGCCAGCGCGAACGAGTTCGGCGGGATGATGCAGACATCCGACTTGACGTCGACGAAGCTGTCGTCATCGAAGTTCTTCGGGTCGACGATCGCCGAGTTGATGTTGGTAAAGATCTTGAATTCGTCAGCACAGCGCACGTCGTAGCCGTAGCTCGAGGTGCCAAACGAGATGACCCGGCCGTTGCCGTTACGGCGCACCTGGCCCTGTTCAAACGGCTCGATCATCCGCTCCTGTTCGACCATGCGCCGAATCCAGTTGTCTGACTTGATACTCATCGAATCTGTTCCTGCCCTGCCGGTGAAACCCCGCGCAGACAATTTATCGGCAAAGGACGGAAGTTGCAATACCGGTAACGAAAAAAGCCGCCGGTTTCGAATCACCGGCGGCCGGCTGGCTGAAGTTTGCACACACGGATCAGTTGTTCTGGATCACGATCTGCGGGAACTTCGCGCTGTAGTTCTTCGACTGCAATGACAGCTTGCCGGCGGTGCGCCGCGCAATCTCCTTGTAGATCTGCGCAATGCGGCTGTCCGGCTCTGCGACGACAGTCGGCTTGCCGCTGTCTGTCTCTTCACGAATGCGGATATCCAGCGGCAAGGCGCCAAGAAAGTCGACATTGAACTCCTCGGACATGTTGACACCCCCTCCCTTGCCGAAAATAAATTCTTCGTGACCGCATTCGCTGCAGATGTGGATGCTCATGTTCTCGACGATACCAAGCACCGGCACCTCGACCTTCTCGAACATCTTCAGGCCCTTGCGCGCATCGAGCAAGGCGATATCCTGCGGTGTGGTCACGATCACCGCACCGCTGACCGGCACCTTCTGCGCCAGCGTCAACTGGGTATCGCCGGTACCCGGCGGCAGGTCGATGATCAGGTAGTCGAGGTTTTTCCAGTTGGTGTCGTTCAGCAACTGTTCCAATGCCTGGGTCACCATCGGGCCGCGCCAGATCATCGGGGTGTCTTCGTCGATCAGGAAACCGATCGACATCGCCTGCATATGGTAGCTGTTCATCGGCTCCAGCGTCTTGCCGTCCGGGGATTCCGGCTTGCCGGACACACCCAGCATACGCGGCTGACTTGGACCGTAGATATCGGCATCGAGTACACCGACGTTCGCGCCTTCGGCCGACAGCGCCAACGCCAGGTTGACCGCGGTGGTGGATTTGCCGACACCACCCTTGCCGGAGGCGATCGCAATGATATTTTTTACGCCATCGATGGTCTTCAGGTTCTGTTGCACCACGTGCGCATCGATCTTCCAGGACACATCGACCCCGGCGCTGGAAACCCCATCGACCGCCTGCACCCTGGCGGTTAAATCGTCTTCAAGCTTTTGCTTGTAACTCTTTGCCGGATAACCTAAAACCACTTTGACTTTTACCTGGCCGCCATCGATGGCAATGTCTTTGATGCACTTGGCTGACACCAGATCCTTGTCTAAATGCGGGTCAATGTATTCTTTGATCGCTGCTTCGATCTGTGCTTGTGTCACTTCGGACATTTTCCTGGAACCTCCTGAACGCCTTGACGCCCTGCTCGATTTTTCAACTTAATAACTGAGTAAAATAATCAGGCATTATACACGAAATCTGCTGCACAACCAGTATTAGTTGATGCTGATAGAATGATTCAAGCCGGGCCTTTAAACCTTACAAAATACAGGGCCTTGCATCGCGCAAGCCGGCGCCATTATAGCACCTTTGCAAGTACAAGTTTTCGTTTATAATCCCGGTTCACTTGTTTCAAGGATGCCTCGATGCCACGAACCACCGACAGCGGAAAACTGAAAATGCTGGTCACCAGCGCACTGCCCTATGCCAACGGCCAGATTCACCTGGGGCATATGGTCGAGTACGTGCAGACCGATATCTGGGTCCGGGCGCAGAAGCTGTTCGGCCACGAATGCTACTATGTCTGTGCCGATGACACTCACGGTACCCCGGTCATGCTGCGTGCGGAGCAAGAAGGTATCACTCCGGAACAGTTGATCGCGCGGATGCAGCGCGAACACCTGGCCGATTTCCAGGGATTCCAGGTCGATTTCGATTGTTACCACTCGACCCATTCGGAAGAAAACCGTACGCTGGCCACCGAAATCTACCTGCGCCTGAAGCAGGCCGGGCTGATCGAAAAACGCGCCGTCAAACAGCTGTATGACCCAGAACGGAACATGTTCCTGCCGGACCGTTTCGTCAAGGGCGAGTGTCCGAAATGCCATGCGCAGGATCAGTACGGCGACAACTGCGAGGAGTGCCACACCACCTACTCTGCCGCTGAGCTGATCAACCCGCGCTCGACGGTCTCGGGTGCCACACCGGAGATGCGTGATACCGAACAGCTGTTTTTGAAGCTGTCAGCCTGTGAAGACCTGCTGAAGCAGTGGAAGGCCGGCCGGCTGAGTCCGCAGCAGACTGAAAAACCGCTGCAGCAGGAATCGGAAAACAA
>JALUUZ010000188.1 GCA_027021095.1 Gammaproteobacteria bacterium | reverse complement strand
TTACAAACCAAGAACCTGCTAGCCAGCCGGCGGCCTGCACACAGGCAAAATGATATTTTTAGCAATTATTTCAATATTTTACAGCAACATCCTGAATTTCGTCTCAGGTACAGACAGAGGATGAATAGATGAAAAATACCTGCAGATCGAGTAAACTTATCAGTGAGATGTAACGCAAACGAATAATAAACAATCACGAACCAAGATGCCATCAACCGCTGGAGTGAGCAATGCCTTACGAATTCTCTGACGATCCTGACAAAGTGGATGAAAGACCCAGCGCACCGGCGCCCAGGCGGCCGTTGAGAATCCGCATCCTGCACTTTTTTGCCAGGATCGCAGGCGGTATGGGTGCCAAACGCCTGTCGGCGTTTCTGTACAGGCGCCTGATCGCCAAGGGCGACACCGAGGCAATGTATGTACTGGGAAAGATGTACTGGTGGGGCTACCGGTTTACACGGGACCCCGCCAAGGCAGTGGAATTGATCGAGTATGCCGCGATCCGCGGCAACCAGCAGGCAATCGATTTCAAACAGGAAATGATCGACAGCGGCCTGTGGCGGCACGGAAAGAACCGCGATGAATTCATGAGCGTCTTCGATGAGCTGGCTGAAAAAGAAGACCAGTTACGGCAGTCTTCACACTTTTTTCAGATCATTATCTATACAGTCATCCTGGTCGTATTTGCGTGGGTGTTGTCACTAACCAAGTGACCAGGTAGTAGAGCCGCAACCCTTCCGATGACCGTGCAGGCCCCAGCACCCGGGCCGCGAACAGGTTGTTTGCGGCATCCTCGCCGTCGATCGCCTGTTGCTCAGTTTCGACCAGCGTGACACAATTTTCCGGGTAACGGTCACGGCGTCGGCGTCCGGGCGCATAGACCAGCGCAAAATGCTCGTTGACCACAGTGGATTCGGAATCGATATAATAACCTTTCACCACGCCAAGATACCATAATCCCGCTTTGCGAACCACCAACAGCCTAGCCCGCACCCTTGCGCCGTCTCGCTACGAACGGTGGTGAGAAATGCGGGCTAGTGGATCTTGACTGCACGAATAGGCTAAGATAAATCACTCGACCCTGACAGGAAACGCACAGCCAATGAAAACCCTGCTTGTTTCGACAGCCTTCATTCTCTCCGCCGCGTACGTCGACCGGCTGCCGGCAGTAAAGCAGAAAGCCGCCCCGGTCATGATAAAAAGCCAGATCACACGCGATGGCACACGTATCCTGGTGGACAACCGGTATTTCAAACTGCGGTTGATCGCGCGCACACCGGAACAGATCGCGGCGTTCTATTATGCCCGCGGTTTTCCCCAGGCGATGATCGAACGCATCACCAAGACCTGTTTTATCACTACCGGAATCACCAACAAGACCAAAGACATCCTGTGGATGGACCTGGCACACTGGAAATTCACCACTGCCGATAACCGCCAGGTCAGGCGTTTCAGCCGCCGCTACTGGTTCGCGCTGTGGAAAAAAATGAAGGTTCCGTTGCGCTTTCAGTCTACTTTTCGCTGGACCCTGATTCCAAGATCGCTGGATTACAGGCCACAGGAACGGGAAGGCGGCAACATCACACTGGAACCCACAACCCAAAGTTTTACGCTGACCGCGTTATTTCATGTCGGCCAGGACCAACGCACCGCCAGGCCGGTTTTACTCCATCTGCCGGGCATACGTTGTGCCGGCACCACGGCAACGAAACAAAAAGGGAGCAAATGAAGATGTCGCCAACCCACGTCCTGGCCAGAATTCTGCTGTCACTGCAACTGCTTGCTGTCTTGACCACGGCGCACGCCAAAGAAGCCGCACCAGTCCCCGCACTGCCCAAAGGCGTCCTGGTACTGACCCCGTCCCCGGCACCGGATTTCAACCTCAAGAACCTGGACGGCAAAAGCTTTTCACTGAAGGCCAACCGTGGGCACTGGGTGTTCGTGCATTTCTGGGCAAGCTGGTGCGGCCCCTGCCGTAAAGAACTACCCGCGATACAGAAAATGATCAAGGCCATGCGTAACACATCATTGAAGATCATGCTGGTCAATACTGCGGAAACCGAAGACACCGTATTCAATTTCTTCGGCAAGCTGGAACTGGAACTCGACACCCTGCTGGACCAGGACGGCCAGGTCACAGAACAATGGAAGCCGCGAGGCCTGCCGGTCACGGTCATGGTCGACCCGAAAGGCTATAAACGCTATATGATCATCGGCGGCCGCCCGTGGGACAGCAAACCCTATCTCGATTTCCTGCACCGCCTGATCGACACCAAGGCGAAGCAGACACCCTGACGATACCCGGCACCACCGTTCATAGCGAGATGGAGCCAGTGTGTGATCTGGGTGGCTTTCGCGAGCGAGGCCCGCCGAGGCAAAGGTGCGCCATGCGCATCATTGTATGAACAATGACACGGCATGGAAGAATCACATGTAAAAGGATAGCCACATAACGCGATTTGATTTGCTTTGTCGCGGATACATGCAATACACCCTACCCCATCGTGACGGTGTGCGCAGCACACCAAGGGATTTGCGACAAGGAAATGTCGTCTGTGGAAGAATCGCCACGTGATACGATTTGATTTGTCTTGGTGTTGGTGCGTACAACGCACCCTACCTCGTCGTGACGGTGTGCGCAGCACACCAAAGGATTTGCAGCAAGGAAATGTCGTCTGTGGAAGAATCGCCACGTGATACGATTTGATTTGTCTTGGTGTTGGTGCGTACAACGCACCCTACCTCGTCGTGACGGTGTGCGCAGCACACCAAAGGATTTGCAGCAAGAAAATATCACGCCCCAAAGTAGGG
>JALUUZ010000187.1 GCA_027021095.1 Gammaproteobacteria bacterium | reverse complement strand
TACGACGAGATCCTGCACCAGTGCCTGTGCTTGACTGAAACCCGGTTTGGGCTGGTTGCCGAGGTAGGGCTGAAAGACTCAGGGCTGCCGCTGTTGCATGTGATGTCGCGTGCCTGCAGTCACCGGGAGCCCGGTGACAAGCACCGGCGCGAACACGAGATCGCATGCCGGCGGCTGCAGAGACTGGCGGAGTCTGTCATGCATTCGGCGGTACCGCAGTTCCTTCTGGATGGCCAGGGACTGGGTATGGTGGCAATACCATTGTTCGGTAACGAACAGATGGTCGGGGTACTGTGCCTGGGAGGCAGGCCCGGAGGCTATCGAAGGGCGTTTGTTGCGGGGTTCCAGGTGTTGTTTCAGACCATCGGGTCGCTGATGGAGACCGAGATCAACCGCCGCGAAAGGCGGCAGGTACAGCAGGCGTTACAGAAGAATGAGCAGGAGCTACGGCTGATCGTCGACAATGTCGTCGACGGTATCGTCAGCGTGGATGCCGGCGGGACGATACAAAGTGTCAACCCAGCGGCGGAAAAACTGTTCGGTTATCCTGCAGCGCAGATGCTGGGCCGCAATGTTGGGATGCTGATGCCGGATCAGTATCGTGTTGGGCATGACCAGTTGATGTCAGACTACTTCAGCGACGGGCAAAAGCGTATCCTCGATATCGAGCGCGAGGTCACCGGTCGGCGCCGTGATGGCACCCAGTTTTCCATGTCATTGGCGGTGCGCCAGGCTGGCGCCGATGAGCAGACGCTGTTCGTCGCGATCGTGCGCGACATTACCGAGCGCAAGCAGTATGAGCAACGAATCGCCCGTGAACGGGACCGTGTGCAGTATTACCTGGAGGTCGTTGAGGTGATCCTGATCGCGCTCGACGAGCACGGGACCATCGAGATGATGAACCGCAAGGGCTGCGAGATCCTCGGCTACCGCCAGGGTGAGGCTGTGGGCCGCAATTTTTTCTCGACGCTGTTTCTGCCGGAAGTGGTCGACGAAATCCAGGCGGACTACCGCGCTGCGATGGCGAATCAAAGCGATTTTCTGCATTGCATCGAGTGCCGGGTGCGCACCAGGTCCGGTGAGCTGCGTACGGTCAGCTGGCGCAACAGGGTGTTTTATGATGCTGATCGTCGTGGCGCCGGTATGATCGTGTCCGGAGAGGATGTCACCGAGCTTAGAGACGCGGAGAGCGAGCGCAGGCAGCTTCGGCACCAGCTGCACCAGGCGCAGAAGATGGATGCGATCGGCAAGCTGACCGGGGGTATCGCGCACGATTTCAACAATATACTGGCCAGTGTGCTGGGCTACAGCGAGCTTGCACTCGAAGTGCTGGATGAAGCGGAGCCGCAGCGTCTGAAGAAATATCTCGGTGAGATTCACGCGGCCGGGGAACGGGCGCGGGACCTGGTGTCGAAAATGCTGACCTTCAGCCGGGGCGCAGAAAGTCCGAAGCCGGTGCCGGTGGCGCTGGCGCCGCTGATCGATGATGTCGTCAGTATGTTGCGTGCGGTGATCCCGGCGAGCATCGAGATCGTGACCGAAGCGCATGACAATATGCCGCTGGTGTTGATGGATACGATCGAATTGCAGCAGGTGGTGATGAACCTGTGTATCAATGCGCGCGATGCGATGCAAGGCTCGGGCAGGCTGGAGATTGGGCTTGTCTACCAGGCAGGACTGGATGCAGTCTGCACTTCGTGTCACCAGCCGGTGCAAGGCGATTTTGTCGTGCTGTCGGTCAAGGACTCCGGCAGCGGGATCGACGCCGGGGATCTCGATAACCTGTTCAGCCCGTTCTTTTCGACCAAGGATGTGGGCAAGGGCACTGGTATGGGACTGTCGGTGGTCCACGGGATCGTGCATGCTAGGCGGGGCCATATCCTGGTCGACAGCAGGCTGGGACAAGGCGCGGACTTCCGTATGTTGTTCAGGCCCGCCGCACAGGCGGCACCGGTTCATGTGCATCCGGCGGCAATGGATAAAAGCGGCGGTGAAGCGGGCGGGGCGCTGCCCCAGCCTGCACCGAACGGTGGGCACGGTGAGCGGGCCCGCCTGGCGGGTGCTGCGGCAAGCATCATGGTGGTCGACGACGAGCAGGCGGTAGGCAAGTTCCTGGCAGACTACCTGCGTGCACAGGGCTACCAGGTCGAGCAGTATACCAGTGCGCTCGACGCGCTGCAGGCCTATGGTGATCACCCTGACAGATTCGAGCTCGTATTGTCTGACTATGCGATGCCAGACCTCAACGGCCTGGAGTTCTACCAGAGTCTGCGCGCGCTGGATCAGGCAGTGCAACTGGTCATGTGTACGGGTTACAGCGAGAAGTTCGACCAGCTCGCCGCGCGTAAGGCAGGGCTGGCGGGTTACCTGCCCAAGCCGGTCGATACACAGGTACTGCTGGAACTGGTCGAAAATCTTATCCCTGACGATGGACAGCCGGGCAGAACAACGGCGGATGCCGGTAACAGACAGTAAGGCGAAAAAATGAAAAAACCGACAGAAAAGAAAAAACTGGATGCGAAGATACTGGTGATCGACGATGACCCGATTATCCGTCTCGCGCTGAAATCGTTCCTGGAATCACAGGATTGCGAGGTGCATGAAGCGGACAATGGCACACTGGCGCTGCAGAAATTCGAGCGCGAAAGCTATGATTTCGTCCTGCTCGATACGGTGATGCCGGGCATGGACGGTTTCGAGGTCTGCGAAGCGATACGCCGCAACGAGCGCGGAGGCGAAATACCGATTATAATGATTACTGTGATGAACGACGAGGCATCGATCGAGAAAGGTTTTGGCGCCGGCGCATCGGATT
>JALUUZ010000186.1 GCA_027021095.1 Gammaproteobacteria bacterium | reverse complement strand
AGGCCCGGGCTGAGCATCCGGTCGACCAGGTTTTTCAGCCTGTCGGCTTCGCTGATAATCACACTGGTGTATTCCTGCAACTGCTTGTCCGACAATTCGTGTGCAAGCAGCTGGGCCGCACCACGAATACCGCCCAACGGGTTTTTGATCTCGTGCGACAAACCGGTCAACAAGGTTTCGGTCGCACTCTGCTGGTCGGCCAGGCGCTCCTCGGCAGCGAGGCGCAGGTGCCTGTCGATCCGGGTAAACTCCAACAGCAGGCCGGCCTGGCTTTCCGCTTCACACACCGGGTTCATCGTGCAGTCGACGGTGATCGGTTTATGCTGACCGATGTGAAGTTCGATCTCGTGCTGTGAAAACGGCCGCTCTGCGCTCAACGACAAAATCATGCGCGACAATAGTGACTTGGGAAAGTCTGCCAGCTTTTCGATCGAGCGCCCATGGACTTTACGGCGCGAGGTCTCAAACAAGATTTCGCTGGCGGAATTCAAATAAACAATCGTCAAGTCCCGCTGCAGTAAAACCACTGCTGCACTGAGATTGTCCAGCACGCGGTCGTATATCGAGTCTGGTTTTGCCTTGAAAACGGCCATGCCTGTAAAGAATATGAAACAATCGTAAATTTATAATACAATGATTCTACAGCAAGCACAGGGGCGCTGCACCGATTTTGTGCATTCCGCTTTGCGGCATACCACAAAGACCTTGAGGAAATAGCATGGGACTGGCAGAAAAGCGTATCCGGCAGGACCTGGAAACCAGGGTAATCCCTGAGGCCATTGGCGAATTCAACAAACTCTGCGGTGGGGAGCTACGCATCGACATCGACTGGGACTCGTTCGACAGCAAAGACTCGCTGCAGGAAATCGAGCACCAAGTGATCGGCAGGGTGATCTCCGAAATCCGTAATCTCTGTACTGACGATCTGGCCAAAGAAGCGGTCGCGGAATCTTTGGCCTGCCTGCGAATCAAGAACCTGGAGAATGCGGACGGCAGGCAGATCCTGTTGCAGGACAAGACCCTGTCGATGCAGACCCACTGGCAGAACTTCGGCGATATCTTTTCCTGGGACGATATCCGCGAAGCAATTGAAACGAAACTTTGACCTGTTACTTGGAAAGGTTTTTCTTGATCAATGGATGCAGGATAGAAGGGCGGCGCATATAAAAAACCGACCTGACTTCCGGACTCAATGCCACACCCCGCGCATCGACCACCCTGGCAGTGACTACATGCTCACCCCGGTCGACATTTTTCAACTGCAGCGCCTGGCTCGACGTTTCGCCGCTGAAACTGCTGGCGCTGACCGAGTACTGGATCTTATGCCCGCCCTTGATTGGCGGGGAGACTCCAAAGCGGATCGTGACTTTCCCCAAGTCGCTGAACACGGTCTGCTCTGCCGCCGGGCTGATTACAGAAAGCTGGTAGGTCTTGCCGGGGTCTTTTTTCGCGGTGCTGTGATAATTCGTAAAGCGTGGATGAATATTACGTGCTTTATACGTGGAAATTCCTTTCAGTTTTATTTTTTTTGCCTTATGATGCGGCTTGTCTGAGTAATAGACCCTGCCGTTTTCCTCCCAACGATAGACCTCGGCACTGACCGTCATTCCGGTAATCAACGCAGTTATAAAAACCAGGTATTTCATATGCGATTTTCCTGTAGTCTCTGGCTGTTATTCTCTTTAGCGTCTCTGCTACTTATATATTAAACAAATCGCACTGGGGCGTCTAATTATTAATCAACTCAAAAAACGACATCCGCCAGGCAATTGCCTGAACTGCCAACTGCATGGTAAAAAAAAGCCGGGGCTGGCCCCGGCTTTTATGCTGCTTGAGACAACAAAGACTACATGCTGTAGTAAAGATCAAACTCGACAGGATGTGTGGTCATACGCAACGCATTGACTTCATCCATCTTGAGTTCGATATAACCGTCGATCATATCCTGGTTGAACACCCCGCCTTCCTGCAGAAACGCATTGTCCGCGGCAAGGGCATCCAGCGCCTGTTCGAGCGAGGAGGCGACGGTCGGAATGTTTTTCTGCTCTTCGGCCGGCAGATCGTACAGGTCCTTGTCCATCGCTTCACCCGGATCGATCTTGTTTTTGATCCCGTCGAGTCCGGCCATCAACATTGCAGCAAAGGTAAAATACGGATTGCCACAGGAATCGGGGAACCGTACTTCGATCCGGCGCGCCTTTTCACTCGCTACATGCGGAATCCGTACCGAAGCGGAACGATTGCGCGCGGAATAAGCCAGCATGACCGGTGCCTCAAACCCCGGAACCAGGCGCTTGTAGCTGTTGGTACTGGCATTGGTAAATGCGTTCAGCGCACGTGCATGCTTGAAGATACCACCGATATACCACAAGGCTTCATCGGAAAGGCCGCCATACTTGTTGCCGGCGAAAATATTGACACCGCCTTTTGCCAGTGACTGGTGCACGTGCATACCGTTGCCATTGTCGCCAACCAGGGGCTTGGGCATAAAGGTTGCTGTCTTGCCGTAGGTATGGGCAATATTATGAACCACGTATTTCAGAATCTGGTTTTCGTCTGCACGGCGGGTCAGGGTATTGAAAGCCGTACCGATTTCACATTGTCCGGCAGTGGCGACTTCGTGATGGTGCACTTCGACCTTGACACCCATGTCGGCCAGCGCAAGGCACATGGTGCTTCGCAGGTTATGCAGCGAATCGACCGGTGGTACCGGAAAGTAACCGCCCTTGACACCCGGCCTGTGGCCGATATTGCCTTCCTCGTATTCACGTTCGGAGTTCCAGGAGGCCTCTTTAGAATCGACCTGGTAGAATGCG
>JALUUZ010000185.1 GCA_027021095.1 Gammaproteobacteria bacterium | reverse complement strand
TGCACCGCGAGCTTGCAACCATGTCACCACAGGGAACCTACCGAGCCGTACCCGGCGGACACGCCATACCCCTGAATCAACCTCAAGAGGTAGTCCGGGCCATTTATCAGGTAATTGGAAAATAGGACACACAAAGAATTTTGTTCGATTTTGTGTTCCGCATGCTAGCCCTGGGGCCGGACCAGGCCCGGGAGACACCACGATGCCGTTGCCTTGGTTACAAGGATTAGCTAAGCTTGCTTGATCATTGACGCATTGACGCAGATTTCGCATGCAAGGAACTCACCTCCATGACTCAACCCCGAAGTAAAGTCATCGATCTGGACTACACACCCTACTACCATTGCATCAGCCGCTGTGTCCGCCGTGCTTTTTTGTGCGGCCAGGATCACTATTCCGGCCAATCCTTTGAGCACCGCCGCCAGTGGATCTTAGACCTGCTGGCTCAGCTGACCGAAGTCTTCTGTATTGACATCTGTGCCTATGCCCTGATGAGCAACCATTACCACCTTGTGTTACGTGTAGACCGCAAACGCTGCCTGCAGCTCTCGGACTTCGAAGTAGCCAGGCGTTGGCTGGTCTTCTACAAAGGCTGCACACTGACAAAACGCTTTCTTGAAGGTGGTTCGTTGCTTGACGCCGACAAGAAAACACTCAAGCAGCTGATCGAAAAATGGCGCCACCGTTTGTACAACCTTAGCTGGTTTATGAAAATACTGAACGAACGTATTGCGCGAAGAGCCAACCAGGAAGACCAGTGCAAGGGAAAATTCTGGGAATGCCGGTTCAAAAGCCAGGCACTGCTGGATGAAACTGCACTATTGAGCTGCATGGCCTATGTAGACCTGAACCCGATCCGGGCAGGAATCAGTCAGTGCCTGGAAGAGTCGGAATTTACGTCGATCCAGGCCCGACTGCACGCCTGTTCGAAAAATCTGCCAAAGGCAAAAGCGACCAAGGGACAAAGCAGCCGGCGTTCTGGCCAATTCAGCAAGGATCGACAACCAAGTGTAGTCAACAGCAGTACCAATTCAATCAAACAGGCCGTCAAACAAGTTTTCAGTGATACGACCGACCGAAACCCGGAAATGGTCAGGCTGCTGCCTTTCCGATCGCCGGGTGCACCAACGAACGACGCAGCATCATCTGCTGCGCTTCCGTTCTTCGAAACCGATTACTTTCAGTGGGTCGAATACCTCGGAAAAACCTCTCTCCAGAACAAGCCTGGTAAAATACCTGCCTCGGTCCGCTCACTGTTCGACAAATATCAATTACACGACAGTTGCTTTCTACAAACCCTGAGCCGCCTCGAAACACGTTTCCCCGTGCGAATGGGACAGCATACGACATTGGTACACTATGCACGACAGGCCGGGCTCCACTGGTGTCATGGCTTTCGCTGCAGCCGGGAGCTCTGCCGAGCAGCATAAGCTGGAAGCAGTCTTCCCCCTCTTTCCGGCTCCATTCTAAAAACACTCAATTCCAGCGATATCGCTTAAAACAAGCACCAAGACCCTCACGTTGGCAAGGGCGCGCCAATGTATGGATAATGACATGGTACGAAAGAATCGTGTGTAGAAGAATCATCACGCGACATAATATGATTCGTCGCGGTGTTGGTACATACGATGTATCCCCGCCCCCATCGTGACGGTGTGCGCAGCACACCAAAGGATTTACACCAAGAAAATGTCATGCGACAAAGTAGGGTGCGTTGTACGCACCACCACGACTGGAATTCCTTGCGTGTCCGAGATACATTTATTTTGTAGCAACAAGTTTTTTCATGTCCAGAATACACGCCCGGAGAGGGAGAGCAAAATTTGAAAATACATAACAAGCGTGACACCACAAAAGCATTTGTAACCAAGGATGGATCGACCATCCGTGAACTGATGCACCCGGCACACCATGCCAACCGCCATCAAAGCCTGGCCGAGGCCCGGGTGCCGCCAGGTACTGTCACGCGTCTGCATAAACACCCTCGAAGTGAGGAACTGTATTACTTCCTCCAGGGCCAGGGACGTATGACACTGGCATCTGAATCATTTCCAGTCGCGGCTGGTGATGTGATTTGCATTACGCCAGGCACTCCACATCAAGTGGAAAACACTGGCACCAAGGAATTGGTTTTCCTTTGCTGCTGTGTACCACCCTATTCCGACCAGGATACCGTATTGCTCTAGGCCGTTTTTATGGGGAAACTGGAGCAAAAGGGGTACGTATGCTATATTCTCGGCATGTCCAATATTTCCTTCAAAGGTGATTTATCGCTATCTGGAAACGATTCCATGACGGTATCCCTGTTTACCTTGCTCGGCACTACTGGTGGGCTTACCTGTGGCGCCCTGCGATGTGGTTTTTTGACCACCAGCCTATAATCAATGCGATTCTATTCGGACAGTATCAAGGCTTGTTGGATCAAACCTTAGTCTGCCTTGCAAAGCGTCCTGCCGGGCCATTACTGCAGCTGACCTGCGTGTACGGAAAACTGACACCGACCTTGTTGCGCAGTCTCGGTCACGAAAACATGACACTGGTCGATGTATCGATGGGGCAGTTGGAACTAAGCCGGCGCAAAGAAGATGAATCAGCCTCACGAAAACTGCTGCTGTCACGTATGGATGCCGAGTGTCTTGGCCTGGCGGACAACAGTTTTTCAACGGTATTGATCTTTTTTTTATTTCACGAACTGCCCCACGAAGCACGGCAACGCACGTTTAGAGAAGCCTTACGTGTTTTAAATACGAGCGGCCAGCTCGTTATTACGGAATATGCACCCTTACCCGTACATCACTGGCTATATCGATTCCAGCCGAGCAGATGGCCGCTGACACACTTGGAACCGTTTTTGAATGATTTCTGGCAAGAAAACCTGTTACAGGCACTGCAACAGCACGTAGATAGACTCAACAAGTACGTGGAACTGGTCGAGGATCATCGTTTTTTCTCGAATTTCTATCGGGTTACAGTATTCAAAATACTCAAGAAAGAGAAAATACGGGACACACGCATTTCTCCACAAATTTGAACCATGCCGACATTTGGGCCTCACTCCATACCTATCCCACATTGCTCACCACCGTTCGCAGCGAGGCATCACAGGGACATGACCTGCATCGTTTTGGCGGACGAGAAGCACGTAAACATAGTCGGCACTGCATTGAGCACACCAACAGCGTCAGAAAAGCCAGGCCATTGGGCGGGTGCGACAGGCGCGGTCAGAAATCCAGCCTGACTGGTTGCTTGCTTGGGAAAATTTTGTGTGTCCAGGATAGGATCACGCTCGAAGAATCTTTGTGTGTCCAGGATTGGGATCACTTGGGATCACTTGGGAAAACTTTGTGTGTCCAGGATTGACATCCGGGAGTAACACTATTATGTTAGAAGCTGAGTTCAGGCACTTTGCGTTGGAGCGACGACTGTGAATACCAGCAAATACACCTTATTCATACTGATGGCGTTCGTTTTTGTCTCGCTGACCAATCATTCTTTATTGGCTGGCAAAATCAACAAAAGCAACTGTACTTACAAAGGGAAGAGACTCTATGGTAAAGTCAAAGCAGTCAGCAGTTTTCCGGACATCAAAGTGCAGGTAGTGAACTCTTTCCCTGATCTTAAAGTCAAAAAAGTCAGTTCTTTTGCAAGTCGCTGTGGAGAGTGGAAATTCGTCAGCTCTTTTCCAGACTTGAAAATCCAGTTCGTCAACTCCTTTGGCGATATCAAGATCAAGTATGTCAACTCCTTCCCTGGTTTACCATAGACTGTACTAGTGTGTTCAGATTTTGTGTGTCCAATATACTACTTCAGGATTCTCTCAAGTTCTTGAAAACCTTCAAGCTCCGCTAACAAACGGTTTCTTTCCTCTCGGGCGATCTCTGACCAATGCCTGTCTTCTACTGCTCCCACCAATGCATAGAGAAAATTCAGGCTTGGTTTGCTACTGCACTCCTTCTTCAGCTTGAGAAAAACCTTGACCGGGCCCAGACGCTCCAGGTCCTGCCTGCTGTAGACACCTATTTCATTGAGGCATTTTTCAGACTTCGGCCCGATGCCTTTCAGTTTACTCAATTCGCCCATGAGACAATCACCCTTGAACTCTAACCCAACACTCCCCATCCGGCCGCGCTCAGTCGCCCTTGTCAAGATGCCCCTTTGCAGCCAGATCCTTGATGATCGATTGCACCATATTATCCGACATCGCGCCAATATTGGCAGTCAGCGCGTCGTTCGCCTGGGTGGTGAAGCTTCCAATCCAGATGTTTTTGCCGGTGCCGGCCTCAAACAGCCTGGCATCGACTTTCGTGTAAGCAGTCGTTTGCGTCATCGGTATCGACGACATATAGCCATAGGTCGACCCACCGAAGCTGTAGGCATTGAAGGTATTGTAAGTACCAAGATATCTGGTCTGCCTGTCGGCATCGGTCAACCGGACATCAAGTATGACCTCATAGCCCACCGCCTTCAACCGGCGCGCCACCTCTCCCAGCGCATAGCGCCTGGTAGGAGGTGCTATGCGATTGACCAACACCGCCTGCACCCCTCTTTTCTTCAACGCTTCAATCAACTTGGATTGCAGCACATGACTGAACTGAGTCTTGTTGCCTTGCACCGCGACCTTTCGTATCTTGTAGTTGACAAAGTCCGGGTCAGAGTAAGAAATCACCTGTGTGGATACGCAACCAGAGATGAGAATTGAAAATAACAATACGCTGTAACGCATAGTCGCCTCCAAGAACATTGACAACAGGCGCCGCACCGATCCGTGCGGTCGGCATTTATCGTTCGACTTTGGAACCAGCCGGTATCAACTCGTCCGGTGCCAAAAAATCCCCATACAGGGTATTATCCATACCCACTCCCTCAAAACGTGAGGTTGAAGCCGAAGAAGATAACAATGAGGCACTAAGCAGAATTGCACACGTCGACCGGACGAACGCCGGCCGGAACGCACCATTGCGGTGTTCGACACAACAAACAAACCAATGGAAAATCTGGTGGCTATGGGTGGACTCGAACCACCGACAACAGCATTATGAATGCTGCGCTCTAACCGACTGAGCTACATAGCCATATGCAGTGCGGGCCGACTGCCGGAATGGCAGGAAAGCTGCCACTGGTGCAGTAAATTATAACCGAAAAAATTATACATTAAAACGGAAATGCATGATATCCCCGTCCTGCGGGATATAGTCCTTCCCCTCGAGGCGCCACTTCCCGGCCTCCTTGGCACCCTGCTCACCTTTGCAGGCGACAAAATCCTGGTATGCCACGACCTCGGCGCGAATGAACCCCTTCTCGAAGTCCGTGTGGATCACCCCGGCGGCCTCGGGCGCGGTCGCGCCTTTTTTTACCGTCCAGGCACGGACCTCCTGCTCGCCGGCAGTAAAATAGGTCTGCAGTCCAAGCAGGTGGTAGCCCCCGCGGACCACGCGGTCCAGCCCGGGCTCATCCAGTCCCATCTCCTGCAGAAATTCTGCTTTTTCTTCGTCTTCGAGCTCGGCGATTTCGGCCTCGATCGCCGCACAAACCGGCACCACGACCGCACTCTCGGCTGCCGCGATCCGGTTGACCTGGTCGAGAAACGGGTTGTCGTCGAAACCGTCTTCGGCGACGTTGGCGATATACATCATCGGTTTGGCGGTCAACAGCTGCAGCTCCCTGACCAGCAGGGTCTCAGGCTCTGTCAGCGCCAGGCAACGTACCGGCTTGCCATCGCCCAGGTGAGCAACCAACCGGGTAAAACACGCCTTCCTCGCCAGCGCCTCTTTATTGCCGGACTTTGCGTTCTTACCGGCCTTGAGCAACGCCTTCTCGGCCGTCTCCAAGTCGGCCAGCGCCAGCTCGGTCTCGATGACCTCGATGTCAGCCTGCGGGTTCACCTTGCCATCGACGTGCACGACATTTTCGTCCTCGAAACAACGTACAACCTGGGCAATCGCATCGGTTTCACGAATATTGGCCAGGAACTTGTTACCCAGGCCCTCACCCTTCGACGCACCCGCCACCAGTCCGGCAATGTCGACAAACTCCATCGTCGTTGGAATGACTCTTTTGGGCTGTACGATATCAGCGATCACCTGCAGACGTCGATCCGGGACCTCAACCACGCCGACATTGGGATCGATCGTGCAAAACGGATAGTTTTCCGCCTGGATACCGGCCCTGGTCAACGCATTGAACAACGTGGACTTGCCGACATTCGGCAGACCAACGATACCGCACTTGAATCCCATTGAATTTTCCTGCTGCTTCTGCTGTTACTTGCTGTGTAAATACTGCATCGCGGCCTGGGTCTCGCCATTGACGATATCTTCGATCGCCCGTAAACCCTTGTCGATCGCCTGCTCCATCGCCTGGCGGTCTGCCTGGCTGGGCCTGCCAAGCACAAAATCGGTTACCCGGTGCTTGTCACCTGGATGGCTGACACCGATTCTCAGGCGCCAATAGTCTTTTCCCATCTTCTGGCTGATATCACGCAGACCGTTGTGCCCGCCGTGACCGCCCGACCATTTCAACTTGATGGTACCAACCTCCAGGTCCAGGTCATCATGCACCACCAGCACGGCCCCAAGCGGAATCTTGTAGAACCTGGAAACCGCCAGCACAGACTGGCCGCTCAGGTTCATATAAGTCAGGGGCTTGAGGACACGGACTTTATGCCCGGCGATATCCAGTGCTGCCAGCTCGGCCTTGAATTTCGGTTCGGTCCTGAACTGTTCGTGGTAGGCCGCCGCCAACGCCTCGACAAACCAGAACCCGGCATTGTGCCGGGTCTGTGCGTACTCTTTACCGGGATTACCCAGGCCAACCACAAGCTGAAGTGGTTCGGTTGCAGACATAGGATGTCTTTACCTTGCTTGCCACAAGGCGGGGCTAACTTTCTTCCCCTGCAGCCGGCGCCTCGCCGGACGGAGCGGCTTCTTCGTCAGCGGTCGCACCACGCGGTTTCAATACGCTGACCACCGCGAGATCATGACCGTGCGCGAGTTCGACCAGCTCGACCCCTTTTGGCAGGGTGATTTCCGACAAGTGTACCGACGCGCCCGCTTCGACCGTCGACAAGTCGACTTCAATATATTCCGGCAGATCCCTGGCCAGGCAGGAGACCTCGACCTGGGTCATCAAGTGGGTAATGCTGCCACCACCGGTTTTGACACCGACACACTTTTCCTCGTTGGTAAAATGCAGCGGCACACTCATCGTAATACTTGCGTTCTCGTCGACCCGTAACAGGTCGATGTGCATGATGATCGGGTCACTCGGATGACGCTGGACGTCCCGCAGGACCGCCTTTTCGGACTTGCCATCGACCTTTACATTCAGGATATGCGAATAAAAGGCTTCGTTTTCCAGGTGCTGGACCAGCTCGTTGTGAGGCAGCGTCAACGCCACCGGGTCTTTTCGACCACCGTACAAGACTGCCGGCACCTTGTTCATACGACGCAGGCGGCGGCTCGCACCTTTCCCCTTGTCCGTACGAACTTCTGCAACCAATTCAAAAGATTCCTGCATCGTTCCACTCCAACATGTGATTGTTCCAGAGCGGACCGCCGCCGCGACCAACAGCGGTCCATAAAGCCGCGCATTATCGCACAGTTTTCAGGCCCAGTTCCAGTAGATTCCCTGACAGTCTAACCCCGATCGTGAAAAAGTGAAGTGATAAGCCTATCTTTACAATGGATATTGAGGGGCGATCAATCGATAAACAGGGAACTGACCGACTCTTCCTGGGAAATCCGGCGCATAGTCTCGGCCAGCATCTGGGACACGCTCAACTGCTTGATTCGCTTGCACTGTTTCGCCTCGGCCGACAACGGAATCGTATCGGTTACGACCAGTTCATCGAGCGAAGAACGTTCGATGTTCTCGATCGCCGGGCCGGACAGCACAGGGTGAGTAATACAGGCCACGACCTTGGTCGCCCCGTGTTCCTTGAGTGCCGTGGCGGCCTGGCACAGGGTGCCGGCGGTATCGACCAGGTCGTCGATGATCACGCACGAGCGCCCCTTGACCTCGCCGATGATATGCATGACCTTGGCCTCGTTCGGCTTGGGCCGACGCTTATCGATGATTGCCAGGTCGGCATCATCGAGCCGCTTGGCCAGCGCACGCGCACGCACCACGCCGCCGACATCCGGCGAGACCACCATTACATCCGGGTACTTCTGTTTCCAGATATACCCCAGCAACACCGGCGAAGCGTAAACATTATCGACTGGAATATCGAAAAAACCCTGAATCTGGTCAGCGTGCAGATCCACGGTCAGGGCCCGGTCTGCACCGACACTGCAGATCATCTTGGCAACCACCTTGGCAGTGATGGGTACCCGCGCGGCCCGCGGGCGGCGGTCCTGCCTGGCATAGCCGAAATAGGGAATGACGGCAGTCACCCGTTCGGCCGAGGCACGGCGCAACGCGTCGATCAGCACCAGCAGTTCCATCAGGTTGTCATTGGTCGGTGCACAGGTGGGCTGTACCACGAACACGTCACGGCCACGCACATTCTCCATGATCTCGACCATGACTTCGCCGTCACTGAAATAGCCGACGGTGGCCGCCCCAAGACGCATATGCAGATGATCGACTATATCCTGGGCCAGTTTCGGGTTGGCATTGCCGGTAAAAACCAGCATCTTGCCATCACGAACACCTGTGGAATTGGTGGAAACGACCACGCTGCTATCCTAATCGAGTTTTACTGTCTCTGTTTGAAGCGTACCTGCGAACCGCCTGAATTCACAGCCTGCCCTCTGTTCTGTACGCAGGCCTGCAGTGGAATATGGCTGGGGTGGCAGGATTCGAACCTGCGCATGCGGGGATCAAAACCCCGTGCCTTACCGCTTGGCGACACCCCAATCGCTTTTTTACCCGGCCAATCGTTTTGCCCGGACTGTCTGCCTCCAGCATCCGGTGCCTGTGGGCCATCGATTCAGTGCCCGGAATCCAATGCCCGGGAAATCCAATGCCCGAGAAATCCAATGCCCGAGAAATCCAATGCCCGAGAAATCCAATGCCCGAGAAATCCAATGCCCGAGAAATCCAATGCATTGTACCCGCAGATGAGGCATTTCGCCAGCCCCGCCTGAGGAACAAGCAAGGCGGGCCAGGCCGCACCCTTGCACCGTCTCGCGACGAACGGTGGTGAGCAATGCGGGCTAGTCCTCCGCAACCGCCCTCATGCGCTGTTCTTCCAGGTAGAGATGCAACGGGGACTGGTTGCACCCTTTGACCAGGAAGCCCTGCCAATCTGCCGGCACCTGCTCAAGTACCTGTTCGGCTTCCTGCCGTGTGGCAAAACGTGCGAACACACAGGCACCTGTGCCGGTCATCATCGCTGGCTGAAAATCAGACAGCCATGCCAATGCTTCACGCACCGGGGGATACTTCTTTGCCACCAGCTGCTGGCAATCGTTACCACAGCGCCCGGCCAGGAAGTCGGCTATTTTGATCGGCCTCGAGTCCCGTGTCAATTGTGTGGACGCAAAAATTTCGGCCGTTGAAACACGCACCCCGGGATAGATCACCAGGTAAAAAGGCTCAGGCAGATTGACCGGTTCAAAATATTCGCCGACCCCCTCGGCCCAGGCCGCTTCGCCATGCACGAACACCGGCACATCGGCTCCGAGCGTCAGTGCGATTTTTGCCAGCCGGGCAGTATCCAGCCGCAGGTTCCACAGGTAGTTCAGCGCAATCAAGGTCGTTGCCGCATCGGAACTGCCGCCACCGAGACCGGCTCCGACCGGGATCCGCTTGTCCAGGGTGATCTGCACGCCCAGCTCACAACCAGTTTCCAGCTGCAGCAACCGGGCGGCCTTGCAGGCGATATTTTGCTGCGACGACAAATCCTGGTCCGCCGGCGGCGTACCGTCCACGAACTGGCAATGAACCGATGCATCCCGGTTGACCTGGTAAGACAGATGATCACACAGGTCGATAAACTGAAAGACGGTCTGGAGCCGATGGTAACCATCCTCTCTCTGACCCAGAACATGTAAAAACAGGTTCAACTTGGCCGGCGCAGGCCACCATTCATTGCCGTGCAACTCAAACCTCCAGTTCCCAACGCTTGATGATCATCTTGATCTTAAATCGGTCATTTTCAAGATAGACCTTCCTCGGCATATCGAAGCCTTTGAACTTCTGGTACTTGAAAAACTGCACAAACCATCCGGACTGGGTAAAGGAAACCGGCCGTCCCAACTTGTCGAACTTGGCATCCTTGAAATTCCCGTGCGGGTTGGGAATGGCCTTGACCCAGTACTTCAGCTCGGACACCGGCATCTGCCAGCCCATCTGCTTTTCCAGCAGCGCCTCGGCACTGGGAGCGGTCACCGGCTTTTTTTTATCCGAGGTCTGCAGCGTGACCGTATTCTTGTCACCCTTGATGTGCAGCGACCCCTGCCCCAGCGGCCCGATGATTCGGATCTCGTAGTTGTCACTGTCCTGGGACCAGTTCAGCGTGCCGTTCCAGGAGTCCTCGGTGGAAATCACCGAAATGCGCCCCTTGATATTCCAGGCATTGAGTTCGTCCAACAGCGAGTGCCGCGCTGACATCTCACTGCCGGAACCAAGGTAGCGGATCGAAGTCATGCCGCAACCATTGAACAACCACACAGAAAAAATGATCAGCAGGTACCTGTTCACTGTTTGAAACGCTTCAATGTCGCTTTGAGTACTTCGTTGTTCTTGTCGATGCGCTTGGCCCGCAGCCAGACCTTGCGGGCTTCCTCTTTTTCACCACTGACCCAAAGTACTTCGCCGAGGTGTGCGGCGATTTCAGCATTCTGGTCGAGTTTCAGCGCACGGCGCAAATACTTCACTGCTTCCTTGTGCTTGCCAAGCCGGTACAGCACCCAACCCATACTGTCGATGATCGCCGCCTGGTTGGGCGAAAGCTCCAGGGCTTTCTTGATGTACTTATAGGCCTCCTGGAAACGGTCGGTCCGGTCTGCCAGTGTATAGCCCAGGGCGTTCAATGCCTGTGCATGGCGCGGGTGTTTGGCCAGGATCTTTTTCAGATCACGTTCGACTATGTCCAGGCGCCCAAGCTTTTCCGCCAGCATTGCGTGCGCATAGAGCAGCTTCGGATTGTCCTTGTTGGTCTGCAGCGCGTTTTTGATCACTTCCATGCCATCCTTGGTGCGGTTGGCATTGTGCAGGATATCCGCCTCTGTCAGGAACAGCTGCACCTCCAACTGCCGGGTACGGGGCTTCAGCTGGTACAAAAAGCGCCGCGCAGCCTCGACATCGCCTTTACGCCCCATGATCGTCGCGATCCTGAGATGGGCATCGATCGAACGGTCTCCATGACGTACTTTCGACAACCTGGCGATCGCCGTATCATAGCGCTTACGCTTTTCAGCGATGATCCCCAGGTAGTACTGTGCTTCCAGGACCCGCGAGCCGGCCTTGAGCATCTTTTTGAAATACTTGTCGGCGGCGATGTAGTTCTTTTTTTCCAGCGACAACAGGGCCAGCGCATAGATCACATTGGTATCGTCCGGTTTTCTCTGCAACAGGATCTTGAACTGTTTCTGTGCCTCATCATACTGCCTGGCCTCGGTCAACAGGCGCGCGTAGCTGATCCGCAGCTGGCGTGAATGCGGGTTGGCCTGCACCAACCGGCGCATGTCACCGATGGCTTTTTCCTTCTGCTTCTGCAGCACGAGCAGCCGTGCGCGCAACAGCAACGCATCGGCCCAATCGGGCTTTTTCTCTATCGCCGCGTTGATGTACCGGGAAGCCTCCGGGTATTTCTTGACATACATCGCAAACAGGCTGATCGCATAGAGCGCATAAGGGTCATCCTTGTACTGCTGGTAGAAACGCCGCATCACCTCGAACGCGGATTCCTTGTCGGGCTCCTGCCGCAGCAAGGTGACGATCATCGGAAACGCCATCTTGTTCGGCGTGCGCAGCAACGAATGATACTTGTTCAACTCGGTGACCGAAGCATCCAGGTCTTTTTTACGCAGGTATAAGATCGCCAGGTAACGGTGCGGCTCCGACTTTTGCGGCTCCAGCTCGGCCCAACGTTTCGACGCCAGGATCCCTGCATCGATATCCTTGGCATACAGTGCGATCCGGCTTGCACGCTTGACCAGGGTAACATCGCTGGAAAGCTTGACTGCTTCCATGTAGTGTTGCACCGCACTTTTCAGATCACGCCGGCGCATCGAAATTTCCGCGGCCATGACATGAAACATCAGGTTTGCCTGGTCCTTGTATTTCTTGGCCACGGGCGGGTTGCGGCGGATCCTAACCTGGGCAAATTTTTCGTCCCCGGCCGGACGCTTGATTGCCGGGACAGGTTCTGGCTCAGGCACCGAGGTCGTCGTGTCAGGCTTGCTCTTTTTCTTATCCTTGTCCGGGGCGGGTGAAGTCTTGTTACACGACACCACCAAACCTAAGACCATTACCCCTGCTGCTATTGCACGTATTATCGCGGTCACCTAACACCCCATCTGTGTTTTGCCATTACCTTAAAATTTGTATCCTGTTTTCGCAGCACTTTTAGTGCCAAATTTACTCCCGGACTCTACGGGAAATTCCACATCGGTCGTATTGCAATGACAAGTGCTTTCGCGCTGCATCGCTGGCGACCCTGTAACGATACT
>JALUUZ010000184.1 GCA_027021095.1 Gammaproteobacteria bacterium | reverse complement strand
GCTGGTACTGGACAAGGAACTGCCCGGCCTGTTTGCCGATCCTGATAAGGCCAAGCTGGCGGCCAAGGAAAACCGGCTGCGACGACTCATCCCGCACGCAGTCCGGCTCAAGCTGTTGCGCAAGGGAATCGGCGATACGGATCCTGCGCTGACGCCGCCACTGACGGAAGCCTGTCTTTACCTGCAGCAGCAGGCGGAGCAGGGGAAAACACCCGCGCCCGATCTTCATGGCGCGCCAAGATTTCATCTCGATCTGCTGCGTACTGTCAAGGATCCTGCGACCGGGCGGATGTCGGGGCATATTCTGCTGACGCTCAAGGCCGACTCGCTCCGGCGGGCCTTGTTACAGCTTCAGGTGCCTGGTTATGTCGAACTGCAGCAGAAGGCGTTGCAGAAGATGCGCAGCGTGGTCAGTGCAGGTGATCCACGGCTGAAAGAATACCCGGCTACGCCCGCGGTCGCTGTTGCCGGTACCCGGTGGGTGATACGTTACTGGGACAGGCCCGGCGCAGGGTTGTTTGCGCAGACCAAGCGGCTTTGGTATTGGGGAATCGTGACGCTCGTTGGTGTGATGCTGCTGGCACTGCTTTATTTTCTGTTTGCCGCTTTGCGCACCCGGTTATCGAAGGATCAGCAGACAGTGATCACTTTGTTCAAAGATATACAGGATGGCGACCTGGCCGAGACTTACCCGGTCAGACTGAAAAACTCCTATGAGTTCATTGCGCGGCTGCACGCACTGGGGGTCGAGGCACTGTCGCAGCGCCGTGTCAATTCACCCGCGCCGGATGACGGTGTAGCCGGTACAGCACAGCAAGACATTGCTGAAACGAGTGGTGCCGCCGCAGCACCGCAGCCGGCGGCCGGCGCGGATGCCGAGGATATACTCGATTTTTCCATGGAGTCATTGATCGTCGAAGAACAGGTGGAGGATGAGGTCGGCGTTCCCGCGAGCGTGTTCAGGGCCTATGATATTCGCGGTGTCGTCAAGACGGTGCTGACCCCGGGGCTGGTTTTCGATATCGGACGCGCGATCGGCTCAGAGGCGCAGCATCGGCATTTGACCAAGATCATTCTTGGCCGTGACGGCCGCCTGTCCGGACCGGCGTTGCGTGATGCGCTGGCACGCGGCTTGTGTGCCACCGGTTGCGAAGTGATCGATATCGGCCAGGTCCCCACACCCGTACTGTATTTTGCCGCACAGATTCTCAGTGACGGCACCGGTGTGATGATCACCGGCAGTCATAATCCGCCGGAATACAACGGCATCAAGATCGTCCTGGGCGGTGAGACGCTGCATGACGAGGCGATCCAGGTGTTGCGTGGCCGGATCGAGCAGGCTGAGTATGTGACCGGGAACGGAACCCAGGAAAAGCTCGACGTGCTGGACAATTATATCCAGCGCGTGGTCAGCGACGTGCAGTTGAAAAGGCCATTGCGCGTGGTGATCGACTGCGGTAACGGGGTGACCGGCGATGTTGCACCGCAACTGTTCGAAAAACTGGGCTGTGAGGTCAGTACGCTGTATTGCGAGGTCGACGGCAGCTTTCCCAACCACCACCCTGATCCGGGCAAGCCGGAGAACCTGCAGGCTCTTTGCGACAAGGTGCAGCAGGATGGCGCGGATATCGGGTTTGCGTTCGACGGTGATGGAGACCGCCTGGGTGTCGTCGATTCGGAAGGCAATATCATCTGGCCCGATCGTGTGCTGATGGTGCTGGCGATGGCGGTATTGCGAAAAAATGCTGGCGGCAAGGTCATTTATGATGTTAAATGTACCCGCAATCTGCACGCGGTCATCGACAAGCTCGGCGGTGAGCCGATCATGTGGAAAACCGGCCATTCGTTTATCAAGGCGAAGATGAAGGAGACGGGCGCGCTGCTTGCCGGGGAGATGAGCGGACATCTTTTTTTCAGCGAGCGCTGGTATGGTTTCGACGATGCACTCTATGCGGGGGCAAGACTGCTCGAGGCGTTTGCCGCGCAGTCCAAGTCCAGCGCCGAGGTTTTCGCCGGTCTGCCGGATACGGTCAATACGCCGGAATTGACCATCCCGATGCAGGAAGGAGAGCCGCAGGCCTTGATGCGGGAACTGAAAAAGAAAGCCCGGTTCAAGGATGCGAAGCTGATCACGATCGACGGCCTGCGTGTCGAATTCGAAGACAGCTGGGGGCTGGTGCGGGCATCGAATACCACGCCTTGCCTGGTGCTGCGTTTCGAGGCCAACAGCATCGATTCGATGGCACGCATACAAAAACGGTTCGGCGAGTTGCTGCAGAGCATCGAACCGGACATCGACTTACCTTTTTGAAGTCTTAGCAGTATGGTTGAAAAACAAGAAGCACTGAACACAGCCAGGGTGCTTGCCGAGGCACTACCCTATATCCGCCGTTTTTCCGGCAAGACTATCGTGATCAAGTACGGTGGCAATGCGATGGTGGATGAGAACCTGAAAAGTGGTTTTGCCAGAGATGTCGTGTTGATGAAGCTTGTCGGTATCAATCCTGTGGTCGTGCATGGAGGTGGGCCGCAGATCGGTGAGTTGCTGAAAAGAATCGGCAAGCAGTCTGAGTTCATCGACGGGATGCGGGTCACAGACAGCGAGACCATGGACGTCGTGGAGATGGTGCTCGGTGGCCTGGTCAATAAGGATATCGTCAACCTGATTCACCAGCATGGCGGCAACGCGGTCGGGCTGACCGGTAAGGACGGGCAACTGATCAAGGCATCGCGGTTGAAGATACAGCGTAACCAGCCCGAAATGGAGGCGCCGGAGATCATCGATATCGGGCACGTGGGGAAAGTCAGGGAGATCAACGCCGCGGTGGTCGATATGTTGGTCAAGGATGATTTT
>JALUUZ010000183.1 GCA_027021095.1 Gammaproteobacteria bacterium | reverse complement strand
CTTGTTGTTTTTCGTGGACGCACATCGCGCTCAAGGATCCCTGAGCGCGAACAGCCGGCGGATTTTACCCAGATCCTTCAAGGTGATGGTGATCTCGACCGCCACCGGGTTCTTGGCCACGGCGACTGTCTTTGCTGTCGGCCCATGTTGTGTGCGTGGTGGCCAGCGCCGATGGGGTGTTCGTGCTTCATCGAAATAAATCACCTTGAAGTCCTCGACGTTTTTCAGCACTGTGTGGCGAAGCACCTGGTGCTGCCGGGCCAGGTCCAGTGGTTTCCAGACGACGCGTTGCAAGGTGTGATTTGTGAACCGCCAGGTCACACGCTGCTGGTTGGTCGGATTGGTATTTAAAAACGGGTCCACGCCGGAACGCGTGAATTCGAGATGGGTCGCAGGGAAGTCACTTCCTGCAAACGCCGGGCGCCGTTGCGCATTGTGGTCACGTGCACTGCGGAACGAGGTAAACAGTATGTCGTATCGCAGCCGGTGCATGGCCAGCTGCAGCCTGTCCAGCCGTTCTATCTTGTGCCGGGTCTGTGTATACGCATCCTGGATCCGGAACAGGCTGGCAAAGCCGATCGCCGAGATGGCCGCGAAGATCGCCAGCGAGACGACCATTTCCAGCAAGGTAAATCCTTGCATTCTGTTTGTGCTATCGGTTTGCATAGGTCACCAGGTTTGCCAGTTGGCGTTGTTGATCGCTTTTCAGGCTGACGCTGATCTCGACTTTATAGACGTTGGGGTCCGGTGTCGTCGAGACCCTGGTGTGCCAGATCCAACTGGTCTTTGCCATGTCAACGGTGCCACTTTGCCGGCCTGGCAGCAGTGCCTGTCTGCGCAGTTGGATCTCGCTGGCCCTGTTTTCCGCAATCCATTGTGCGACCGCGGTCTGTTTCAGGTAGAAGGTGTTGTTCAGCGTCGTGCTCGAAGCACTCATCAAGGCGGCCATCGCCAGCCCGAGAACGAACAGCGCCACCATGGTCTCCAGCAATGTGAACCCCGTAGATCGGGTCTTGTGCGGTCGATTGCGGTGCAGCAGGCTTGGCATGGTTCGGTTCCCGTCAGTCTCAGTCTGCTGTTGCAGCCTGCTGCACCGCAATGTGGCCGGTCAGTGAGCCACGGATGGTGTAGCGGACCTGCTCATCGTCGGATTGAACGTGCAGGGTGAACGGCGTGATCTCGCCACTGGCGGAAATAATGATCTGCGGCGTCCGTGTGGTTGCCGCCTGCAGAGCAAGCTGCAGTGGCGGTGGGAGCCTGCGGGGGGCGAAGAGTTTATCCTTCAGCGGCTCCCATTGCTGTTGCGGATTCTGCGCGACGAACCGGTATTCGTGTTTCCTGATCGCAATGCCGGTGCGCCGCGACTTCAATACCGCATCCTGTATCGCCAGTTTCAACAATGCGGCCAGCCTGTCGATTTCCGTGCGTCCGGCCTTTGCCGGCGACTGGGTAGGGAGAACGATCGTGCTCAGGCTGAGTAACAGGCCGACGATCAACAATACTGCCAGCAGCTCAATCAGCGTAAACCCGCTTTGTCTACTGCCAGCTGCCGATGTCATCGTCCTCGGATTCCTTGTCAGGACCATAAGAATACAGGTCGATTTCGCCACGCGTACCCGGGTTCAGGTATTGAAAATCGTTGCCCCAGGCATCCTTGGGTAATTTGGGTTTGGCCAGATAGCCGTGTTTTTTCCAGTTTTTCGGAATCGGTTCAGTCTGTGGTTTTTCGATCAGTGCGCGCAGCCCTTGTTCTGCCGTCGGGTACTGGCCATTGTCCAGGCGGTAGGACTTCAGCGCGTTCATCAACGTCGCGAGTTGCATGCGGGTGGTGGTGATCCTGGATGAATCGGCACTGTTGAACACCCTTGGGCCTACGTACATCAGCAGCAGTCCGATGATCAGGATAACCACCATCAGTTCGATCAGCGTAAAACCACGTGGTGCTCCATTGTAGAGATAGAATCGCCTGGCCATGTTATTTCCTTGGGTACTGAGGCGGCTGCTCCGGTGACTGGCTGTAATCTGCCGCAGCCTGCACGATATACTTGAATTTATTCCTGATTATATGCGCAAAGGTCCCGCGTGCTCAACCGCGAATCCGCCAGGATGCGAGGTGGCGGTGATTTCTGTTCCGTAATCCATCACGGAAATTGTTCTTAATCCGGCGGTGGCGGTGTCTTGAGTGCGGGCCTGGCAGTAGTGGATATTTTCCGGTGCAGCGTATGCCCGTACCCTTGCGCCGTCGCGCTGCGAATGGGTGGTGAGAAATGCGGGCTAGTGACGGGTGAGGGTGTGACAGGCAGGACGGCGATACACAATTGCTGCAAAGTCAGGTATCCTATGGCGGTCCTGTTGTAGCAGATTATAATTAACTGATTGAAAAACAAAGAAATAATTTAACCGTATGGATAAGTTCTCAAAAATCGCGCTGCTGGTGCTCAGTGTATCGATCGCGGTACTGCTGTTACTGTTCTTTTTTCAGCCGACCAATGTCATCGTCGCTGGTGGCCAGCAGCAGTTTTATATGTCGTTGTTCGGCTGGCTGGGTTTTTTGCTGTCGTTGCCGGCTGCGCTGCTGCTGGTCAAGCCGGAGCCGGGACGGCCGGATACACGTACTGCACTGATACTGCACCAGGCTGGTGTCTGGGGCACCAGGGCTTGCATCGTGTTTATCGTCTACATGCTGTTTGCAGTCGGCGGTTACCTGTTACCGAAACACCTGCTCAACCTGACGGCGTCCGAGACCTACCGCGAGGAAGTGAAACTGATCGAATACCGGCTTGCGGCCACCGAACCTGTTCCCTACCAGAAAGGCAAATTCCGGTTCAACAACGAGTTTCTGGTGATTCGCCGGGCCAACGGCAAAAAACTGCCGTTGCTCATCAATAACCTGGTGGGTACCAACAAGCTGGATTTTCACAGTATCGTGCCGGTGATCAGTGCTTATTCGCAGCTGCGTATCAATGGTACGGCCAGCGTCGTTCTGGTGGGGCGTAAAAACAGTATCGGGCGTACCTTCGACGCATTGAAGCTGCGTTGATTCTTGCAGAGGTCAGGACAATAATGCATAGGGCTAAAACAGCAGAAGAATACATCGACCTGGTCAAGCAGGCGGTGTTCGAGGTCGAAGAACTGCGGATGGCGATGGAATACGACGTCGAAAGCATGCAAGAGACCTCCACGTTCGTCGATCAGCTGGAATCGCAGATCAAGGCGCTGTATCGATCGATGGAGGACGGGACCTACCAGTTTGTCAATCAGGACCTGCCTTATATGCCGCTGCTCAACCGCTGCGATGACCGGGTTCTGCCGTTCAAATACCTGTTGCGCGTGATCAACGAAACACACCGCAAGGGATTGGATGTCGAGCTTTGACCCGGTTGCCGGGTGTTGCTCAGGCCTTGCGGTAGATCAATCCGGGTGCAAACAGAATCTCGCCGGGACGGAGCTGGTTCAGCGGGTAGCCATCCGCATCGGCGGTCGCGATACGGACAAAGATGAAGCGGTGGTTTTGTTCCTGGATCATTTCGTAGATGGGTTTGCCCAGGTAGGAACCGACTTTGTTTTGATAGATACGCGCGGGTTTGCTCACTGTGTGCTCCTTCTGTTTCGGCCTGTATTCAAGAAATTATTCGGCGGCGGCTGCCGTATATTTACTTCAGCAAAATAACGGGTACTATTACTGTAGTTACTGATTTCGCACGCTGCCGCCTGGTGGTTCGTGCGCCATCACAGGTATCAACTCACTAAGGATACAATCGGTCTATGTCCGGAAACAGTTTTGGAAAATTATTTACAGTGACGACGGCAGGGGAGAGTCACGGCCCGGCGTTGCTGGCGATCGTCGATGGTTGCCCGCCCGGCCTGGCGTTGTCGGAACAGGATCTGCAGCGGGATCTGGACAGGCGCAAACCGGGCAAATCCCGGCATACGACGCAGCGCCGCGAGGCCGACCAGGTCAAGATTCTTTCCGGTGTGTTCGAAGGCCGGACTACCGGCACACCGATCGGACTGCTTATCGAAAATACTGATCAGCGTTCGAAGGATTACAGCGAGATCATGCACCAGTTTCGTCCTGGACATGCGGATTATGTCTATCAGCAGAAATACGGCTTGCGTGACTACCGTGGCGGCGGACGTTCGTCGGCGAGGGAGACTGCGATGCGGGTTGCCGCCGGTGCGATCGCCAAGAAATACCTGGCCGTGCACCGGCAGATACGGGTGCGCGGATATCTTGCGCAGCTTGGACCGATCACCTATTCCGAGTTCGATTGGGACCAGGTCGAGCGTAATCCGTTTTTCTTTCCGGATCGGCACAAGGTCGCTGAACTGGAGGCGTATATGGACGCACTGCGCAAAGAAGGCAATTCGATCGGTGCCAGGGTCAATGTCGTTGCCTCCGGGGTACCGGTCGGGCTTGGAGAGCCTGTCTTCGATCGCCTGGATGCCGAGATTGCGCATGCGATGATGAGCATCAATGCGGTCAAGGGCGTGGAAATCGGGGCCGGTTTTGAATCGGTGGTGCAAAAGGGAACAGAACACAGGGATGAAATGACTCGGCAGGGTTTTTTGACCAACCATGCCGGCGGGGTGCTTGGTGGCATTTCCAGCGGCCAGGATCTGTGTGTATCGATCGCACTGAAGCCGACCTCCAGCCTGCGGCTGCCGGCACGCTCTGTCGATATAGAGGGTAACGAAATCGACGTGGTGACCAAGGGGCGCCATGATCCTTGTGTCGGTATTCGTGCCACACCGATTGCCGAGGCAATGCTTGCGATCTGCCTGATGGATCATTTGTTGCGTGACCGTGCGCAGAATGCCGAGGTCAATTCCACTACGCCGGTGATTCCGCCACAAGCCGGCGAATGAGTCTGTCACTCTACTGGAAGCTGTCGGCGTTCTATTTTTTCTATTTTGCGTCGTTGGGTGCGTTGATTCCGTACTGGAATCCTTACCTGAAGACGCTGGGGTTCAGCGACGCGGCGATCGGTGAACTGATCGCGATGATCATGGCCACCAAGGTCATCGCGCCGAATATCTGGGGATGGATCGCCGACCATACCGGCAAGAGAGTGCGGATCATCCGCCTGGCTTCCTTGCTCAGCGTCCTGTGTTTTGCCGGGGTGCTGTTCGGCAGCGGGTATGCCTGGATGCTGCTGGTCATGCTCGGTTTCAGTTTCTTCTGGAATGCCTCGCTGCCACAGGTCGAGGCGGTGACCATGAACCATTTCCAGGCAGACACGAGAAGCTATAACACGATACGCCTGTGGGGGTCTGTCGGTTTCGTGGTGGCGGTGGTGTTGCTGGGTTACCTGTTCGTTTCGTTGTCACCCGGTTCCCCAGGCAGTGCAGCACCGTCGGCAGTTGCGATTTCTTATCTGCCGGTAATCCTGCTGGGGCTGTTTGCCGGGATCTGGATTACCAGCCTGTTCGTGCCGGAAGAGCCACCGACTGCCATGCCACGGCAAAGGCGTCCGTTGGGTGACAGCCTGTATCAACGCAACGCGGTCTTCCTGTTGCTGGTGGCGTTTCTGCTGCAGGCCAGTCATGGGCCCTACTATGTCTTTTTTACCCGCTACCTGCAGGAATGGAACTACCGTTCGGCGACGATCGGCATCCTGTGGGCCTGGGCGGTCATTGCGGAAATCCTGGTGTTTCTAGTGATCCACAGGTTGTTGCAACGGCTGGGCGCACGCCGCCTGTTGATGGCGGCGCTGTTGCTGACCACGCTGCGTTGGCTGTTGATTGCCTGGCTGCCCGGAAATCTTCTACTGCTGAGCTTTGCGCAGACGCTGCACGCAGCCAGTTTCGGAGTGGTGCATGCGGTCAGTATCTATCTTATCCACCGTTACTTTACCCACGACCACCAGGGGCGTGGCCAGGCCCTCTACAGCAGTCTCAGCTTTGGTCTCGGCGGGGCAGTCGGCAGCCTGGTCAGCGGTTATCTATGGGCACCGGTCGGTGGTGCCATGGTGTTTTATATCGCCGCGGCGATCAGTTTCGTGGCGTTGCTCTTTGCCTGGTACGGGATAGAACGTCAATGAGACTTTTTTCTGCGCCGCCTTTGACGCGGCATGGAAAAATCGTGTGTAGAAGGATCGCCACGTGACGCCATTTGATTTGCCTTGGTGTTGGTGCGTACACCACACCCCGCCTCGTCGTGACGGTGCACACCGTAAGGACTCGCGGTAACATTACATAAAGCATGTGAATTAAAGGCTTGGCGTGTTTTATTTGATCGATTGTGATAAAAACACTTGCAATATGCCGCGACTTGCTTTAAATATTGAGTGGTTGGGACGCAAAACATACGCAAGCTTTTGATAAGAAAACAAAAAATATAAAGAATCAAATACATGCAGAGCATTCTTCATGTAGCGGATTAAAGAACACAAAGAATTAGAAAACCAAAGTTCAGCTGGGAGGAGACCATGTCGAAAACCACCAAGTTCGGGACCGAAGTGACGATCGTCAAGGGCGTCGAATACCACGTATGGCGTGACCTGAATACCTTTATCACCTGGGGACACCTGATGTCGACCGATGACATACGCTATACCGAGAGCAATGTCATTGCCTATAAGGACATGCGCTTCAGCCTGATGTACAAAGACAGAAAAATCGTCATCGACCCGGTCGATGATGCCGACGTGCCACCGAGGCTGGTCAATATCCTTAAACAGGTTGCAGACAGTGCAGTCAAAGAAAACGATTTTCTGCCAAAGCATTAGTGGTGCGTACGACGCACCCTGCTTTGGTGCATCACATTTTTAACCGTCAATCCTTTACATTTTCTTGGTGTAAATCCTTATGGTGTGCTTCGCACACCGTCACGATGGGGACGCATCGTATGTACCAACACCGCGACGAATCAGTAGTGCGCGGACCGAATCCTGCCTGAATCGCGATCACCACAGACGGCCTGTGGTTGTGTGATCAAAGTTACATACAAGCCGTTGCGAATAGCCTATCAATAAGAAAAAATAGCCGGTCCGGCTGGAGGTGGATGCTATGTCTTGTTCGCATGTGAACGGGTGCGAGCTGTTTGTGCAGTTCGCGTTGAACCCGGCGCTTGAAATCTGGAAGCAGCGTTACTGTTACGGCGAGTGGCGTAACTGTGCACGGTATAACATGTCGCGCGCCGGTTACCTGGTGCCGATGACGCTGTTGCCCAATGGCAACCGTATCGACGTGATGCGCAGCAACGAGGAGCTGGGTGCGACAGCACTGTTCAATTCGATCGTCAAAAAGCGGGTGCGTATGGTGCAGTCGCTGATTCGTGTCGGGGTCAATGTCAACGCCTGCAATATCGAAGGCACCACGGCATTGATGTCTGCGATCGAGGCGGATTCACCCGAAATCGTCAGGCTGTTGCTGGAAAACGGTGCCGACCCGGCGATTTCCAATATGCATGGCAAAAATGCAATCCAGATGCTGCTGCAGTCGCCTAACCAGGAGATACGACGCTTGGGTGCCGGCTATGCCGCGGCGGCCAAGCGGCGGGCAAAACTACGGCGTCCGGTCGCGGCCGCAGCAGGCTGAACAGGCTGGACCGTGTCAGTGCGAGCGCGGCAAACCCGGCCGGGTGCGCACGGGCGAGGCAGATTCCGGTAACAAGACGACAGGAGAATTCGGATGTATGTGTCTTGGTGGCTCAGTGCATTGTTGCTGAGTAGTGTGACTCTTCTTTTTTGGTTGTTGTTGCGCAGGCCGTTGGGGGTGTCCGGCAGCTGGGCACGGGTGGTGACTTGGAAAGACGATCGGGCACTGAGTAAGGCCGAGGAACCGTTTCGCGAAAACCCGGGCCTGTTCAAGGATGCACTGATGGCGGCGACGATCGATGAATTCGGCAGGGAAGCAGTGGTGGCGTTTATGAATGCACGGCGGCACGGGCCGAAGGCCGCCATGCCTCCCAGCCCCCCCAGCGTCAAGCCACCGCCACGTACTCGCTGGACGGTGCACTTGGTTTTTTTGTCGATGCTGGGGGTCGGCGGCCTGCTGGTGGCCGTGCTGCATGGTGATCTGCGGGTCAGTTTTACGCTGGGCGAGCTGCATACCGGTCTTTTCGGCGAGGGCGTAGGTCATGTGATTGCCTTGTTCAGCGGCGGCGTGCTGGTCGGTTTTGGCACACAGATGGCCGGTGGCTGTACCTCCGGTCACGGGCTCAGCGGGTTCAGCCGTTTCGTGCCGGCCAGCATGATTGCCACAGTGACCTTCTTTATGACTGCGATCGTGGTCTCGCTGGTGTTGCATCTTCTTGGCAGTGGTGGCCTGTGATGAGCAGCCATCGACGCCAGGTTTTTTATGCCGGAGCCTGCGGCCTTGTCTTGGGAGCGACCTTGAGCCTGTCGGGACTGACAGACTTCGGCGAGATCCATCGCCTGTTTCTGCTCGACAATCTGCGCCTGGTGCTGGTCTTTGCCGGTGCGATCGGATTGAGCATGCTCGGTTTTTTCGTGCTTGGCCACAGGCATTCGATCGTGCGCAAGCCTTTTACCAATGGCACGATTCCCGGCAGTATGCTGTTCGGTGCAGGGTGGGCGCTGACCGGTGCCTGTCCCGCGATCGCCTTGGTGCAGCTTGGAGAGGGCAAAGTGATAGTCCTGGTGACGATTCTGGGCATACTGGCCGGGGTCTGGCTCTATCGCCGCGGGTTGCCGCGTAACCTGCAGATCGACCCGGGCATCTGCGGCGAAGACTGAGCGCACCGATACCCGGCTACTTGGCGTGCCCTGAGACTTCAGGCAGAACTGCCTCAGTCTCTGCAGACGTGTCTTCCGGCGCGATGTCTGCGTAAGGCTTGCCAACGAAATGACCCAGCGCGCCGTCGAGGTTGAGTTGCTGCAGGGTTTTCCATTCCTGTGGTGTTTCGACATATTCGCCGATGACCTGGATGTCGAGTCCATGGGCGATTTCGGTGATGGACTTGATAAAGAAACGGTTGTCTTCGTTGTGATTGATGTTGTGGATATAACTGCCGTCGATTTTGATATAGTCGATCCTGGTATTCAGCAGGTAACCGAAGTCAGGGGAGCCGGAACCAAAGTGATCGAGTGAGAACTCGCAGCCGATGGCACGGATACGGTTGATGTTTTCACGGATGGTCGCCAGGTGCGCGGTGACGCTGTATTCCTGGACCTCGAAAATAAGGCTCGATGCACGGCCTGGAAACTGGCTGATGGTATCGATCAGCCAGTCGATAAAGCGTCCATCCTCGAGTGACGCACGCGAGATATTGACTGCGTATTTCACTTGGTTTTCATCGCCCATGACTTCGAGCAGTTTTTCGATGATGACCAGGTCCACCCCTGACGCCATACCGTGCCGTTGCACCATCGGCAGGAAGGTGCCGGCATTGACCAGGTTGCCGTCGACGTCGGGCATTCTTGCAAGCACTTCGTAGTGCATGATATGCATATCAGCAAGTGATTTGACGGGCTGGAAGTGCAGGGTGAGATTCTTTTCCCTGATCATGGTCTTGATGACACGCTTCCAGGCGGAAGAGCCGCGGATATTGTTTTGTGTCAGGTTGGGCTCGTCGTAGATATGCCAGCTGTTCGGCCCACGGACTTGGGCGGCCCGCAATGCCATATCGGCCATCGACAACAGCTCGGCGCTGTCCTGGTTGCCGTCATACACTGCGATGCCGATATGGACGGTGGCAATGTCGTCGATCTTCATCCGGCTGTGCAGGCCTTCGAAATCAGACTTCAGCCTGTCAGCCAGCGTCTTGATTTCATCGATGTTGACGTTGGGTGCCAGCAGCGAAAAAGACGCCCCGCTGACCCGTGCCAGGCAGGTGTTGCTGATCAGTTTGGCGTTGGCCGCCAGGATTTCAGCGGTTTTCTTCAGCAGCTCGTCAGCCTTTACGTAGCCATGCCTCTGGTTGTAGGATTTAAAATCACTGATCTCTACCAGCATCAGTGCACCGCTGATGAACTCTTCGGGTGTTTTCAACAGGTGGTCCAGCTGTTCGGCGAAGTAGCGGCGGTTGTTGACCCCGGTCAATGCATCCTGATAGGCGCGGATGCGCATACGCTCGGTCAGTTCAGTCTGGGCCTGCAGCATCTTCGATACCTTGACCGACATGCGGTTGAACGTGCTGACGACACGGTGCAGCTCCGGCGTATCTGGCAGATCCTGCTGGACGACGAAGTTGCCGACTGCAATCTGGTTGGCCTGGTGTTCAAGGTTTTTCAGCGGTTTGAGCAGATAGCGGATCAGCCACAGTACGGTGGCCAGTGCGAGCAGGCCGGCGATCAGTACCCAGTAGACATTGCGGATAAAGGTATCCCACAATTCTTTGTAGGCCAGTCCCGGGTGGGCGCTGACCAGTACTTCGCCGAGGCGGACAAAGTCACTGGAAATAATTTCCTGCCGGCCGGTGGGTACGGTCAGCGGAATAAAATTGACGAACCAGTCTGGTACATTTTTGTGGCGCAGTTTTTTTTGTTTGCGCAGCGCAAGCACTTCGCCGTCCATGTTGCGGATTTCAATCCTGCTGTAGTAGCCGTGGTCGAAAATCGCACTCAGGATGATCCGCAGCTTTTCTTTGTCCTGCTTGGCGATACTGTCGGCGACCGACTTGCCGATCGAGGTCGCGGTATCCTGCGAGGTGATCTGCAGTTGCTGGTTCAGGTAATTTCTGGTGGTCATGACACTGATGCTCAGTGTACCGATAAAAATGACGAGAATCAGTAAAGTCATTGCCAATACCAGTCTTTTCGATAGGCTCATCCTAGCTGTGCTCCGCTGCTGTTGTGATCATCTGTGTTGTGCCGGGTACGGAAATATCGATTGCAAGATGTGTGCGCAGCCGCTGCGTTCAATGATGAATGACGAGAGTACGCCACTGCTTCTGCATACGCCGCTTGAGTCTTTTCCATGACTGTATCCGCGATGAACTGCCGACCAGGTCACCGTCTTTGAGTTCTTTGACAAGCCACAGGTAATCGCCGTTGAAACTGTAGACCGGGACCAGGTCTTTTCTTTTCGTCGCCGGCAGAATCTTCTTGACCAGGTTGTCGAGGATATAAGGCTGCTGTTTCGGGTATGGGTAATAGGCCAGTACCATGTGCGCGTGTTTCGATTTGCGTGTTTTGACATAGACCATTCGCATTTTCTCTACTGCCACCCCCATCGCCTTGAGAGTGAAATACTTGGCAATCGCAAAATCCTCGCTGTCCCCGCCGTTGCTTACCAGCAGTTCAAGCGGTGTCGCCCAGTAGTCCTCTTTGTGCCAGTGGTGCCTGTCTGTCACCACGCGGATACGGTTGAAGAACCGGTTTACCCGTAACAGTTTTCGGTATTCCGGCTCGTGCCGGTAACGCTCGATCAGCCTGCGCCACTGCACCAGCCGGCTGGCTGCCGCCCGTCCGAAGGATTTCCGTACCTGCCTGACCAGGCGTTCGTCCGGGACCAGTGGTTGCGCTAGTACTATGTTAGTACAAATCAGGAATTCTGCTAAGACTACTATGGTTATTGCCTGTGAAATGTGAAGGTTTTTACAGATCGGAGAATTCATGACACTATCGGCTGACGGCTGTATTCCCTGTTTATCGGCCTCGACATCGGTCGATATACCCTTTGACGCCGAAACGTGCAGGGAAATATCGAATTCTGTTAACTGTGTAGCAAATTGAGATCACCTCCGGTCGGTGTGCAGTGCGGGTCAGGCGGACAACAGCTTGATCAGTGCCTGGGCGGCGTTCGACAGGGTGCGGGAAGTGTGTGTGACTATGCCCAGCTGGCGTGCCAGTTTCAGCCCGGGCACCTGCAACTGGTGCAGTTCCTGGTCGCACATCGACAACGGCAGAATGCTCCAGCCGAGACCGACCGAGACCAGCATTTTGATCGTCTCCAGGTAGTTGGTCGACATGGTAGACTGCAGGCGGACTGCCAACGGCTGCAGCGCGCGTTCGAGGATGGTCCGTGTATAGGTTCCCGGGCCTGGCAGAATCGCTTTGTGGGCGCTCAGCCGGTCAAGCTCGACCCGGTCATGGCGTGCCAGCGCATGGTCCTTGCCGACGACGAAAACCAGCGTATCCTGCCAGGTGACCTGGGTGTGCAAGGCGGCAGGGACTTCCAGCGGCAGGGTGACGATCGCCATCTCCAACTCGCCTGTCTCGACACCGATACAGCCTTGCTCCGAATCCAGAAAACGGATGTCGAGCGTGACTCGTGGATAACGCTGGGTATAGTGGCGCAGTACCGGTGGCAGCCGGTGCAGGCCGATGTGATGACTGGTGCCAAGGGTCAGCGGTCCGGCGACCTGTTGTTCCAGGTTACGCAGCAAGACCCGGCTGTCATTGATTTCGTCGATAATCTTCCTGCTTTTGGGTACCAGGATCGAGCCGGCCTCGGTCAGCAGCAGCTTGTGCCCGATACGATCGAACAGCCTGACCTGCAGTGCCTGCTCGAGTCCGAGTATGCGTTTGCTGACCGCCGACTGGGTCAGATGTAACGCGGCGGCAGCACGTGAAATCGATTGCGTAGCGGCAACCTGCAGAAAAGTGTTGAACAGTTCTATATCGAGCTTCATACGCCTTGACCAAAATTATTCCAACTAGGAATAGTTTATATGAAAATAATGAATTTGAGTAATCGAATAGGGAAAGATATGATTGCAAAATCAGCAAGAGACAGTGATGGACAGAGCCATGACAGCAAAAACCCTGTATGACAAATTATGGGACACCCACATAGTGCGCAGCGACGGGGAGACCTGTCTCCTCTATATCGACAGGCACCTTGTGCATGAAGTAACCTCGCCGCAGGCATT
>JALUUZ010000182.1 GCA_027021095.1 Gammaproteobacteria bacterium | reverse complement strand
CGAATTGCTTCAATGGAAACAGGTAGTAAAGCAAGCCCAGTGCCGCGATACAGAACCCCAGCGCCAGCATCGCCACCATCCGCCACTGCTTTGCCGCCGCCTGGGCACGTTGATACTTGTCCGCATGAAAGGATTTGGCCTGCGCAGCATAGGCCTGGGCACGCTCGGCGTAGGCCAGGTCATACTCCGATTCCGATTTTTTGTTCTTCAAAGACGTCATGCCAGGTCCCTCCAAATCACGCCGCCTGCTTATTCGTTACAGCAGGACCGCCCCCATCAGCGCCTCAAAAAGGCATACGTTCACAGTCCTGAGCGCTGGAAAACATGTTGCCATAACCATTGCACGGTGCTTTGACCGCACCGGTATTCTGACATGACACAAAAACCAGCATCACTGCCAACAGAAGAACTATTCTGGACATACGCATATTCCCTCCCAGTACTGACTGCTTCTTTTTTGTTCACCTGTGACCGGCCCGGCAGCTTGCTCCCGCCTGCACCAGTCGCTGGCACTCCCTAGTCAAACCTGGCCACCACGAGCAATCCATGCGCTTTGGCCCAAACACTGCAGACAAACACGCTTCAAGCGGGCCACCGGGAAGAAACACCGAAAGGAAAATATCAAAAGGAATCCGGAAAATACTGTATCCATACACATCCCAGCGGTTGAAATGACTAGCCGAAATGAGTATCTAGAGTCCTTTAGACAGGTCCTTTACTTTCTTCCTTACACATGGTTTAACAACAACTTGGCGTTAAAATACTATAATACTGAAAATCAAAAATCAATCGTCAGCGGACACTTTTTCGCACAAAATCTCCCCAACCCGGCCGACCCTGTACCGCGGCCGATTTTGTCCTGGCCGGCCCTGCCCGCTCACCTTCCACTGCACGGCCCAGTTGGTGGTGCGTACAACGCACCCTACTTTGGAGCATGACATTTGCTTACGGTAAATCCTTTGGTGCACTGCGTGCACCGTCACCACGAGGCAGGGTGCGTTGTACGCACCAACACCAAGGCAAATGAAATGGTATCACGTGGCGATTCTTCTACACACGATTCTTCCATGCCGTGTCATTTCCCATACATTGGTGCGCACGGCGCACCCTACTTTGGAGTATGACATCCTGTCATGGAACAGCCACCGATGTACCGCCGCTAAAATAAATTTCAATAAATAACTCATATATGAGCTATTTTTATAATTTTTCTATTGCAATTTATAAAGTCCACGCTTATATTTCGAGTATGACGTCTTGACCGGCGGCTACCAAGGAAACGCGACAGCCTGTGAAGCGCGCACTGCAAGCAAACTTAAGGATGGAGAACAGTCATGCACCACCACAAAACATTACTGCTGACAACAGGCCTGTTGTTGATAACAGGCACCCACGCAGCGACTTTCAACACGATCAAGGTCGACGACCCGGTCAAACCCGGCAGCAAGTGTGAAGTCCGAAAGCCTGTCGGCTCACCTGGCGCCCTGATCACCAGGTTCGACCAGGTCGACATGCTGCTGATCGTCTCGCTCTGGACTTGCAAGGATTCCGGCTTTATTGCGTTGATGAACGACTTCAAACTCTCGGAAACGGAAAAAACCGCGATCGCCGCGTTTCTCAGCAAGCGGTACGACAAGAAAGAAGGCCTCTATGAGCGGCACAGCCGTGAAGCCGTCCGCCGGCGATGGCAGCTACTCGAATCGGTCTACAAGCTCAGAAGAAAAGACAGGTTGTTCAACAACCGCCTGCTCAGAATGCATGCCTTCATCTTGGATATGCTGCACTACTATCCGGTGGCAAATCGATACAGAAAGAAGGCACTGAACGACATCAAGGACATGCTGGCCGGCAAACTAGCTGAGACCACCAGGCTGCGCTACCTGTATGTCGCCGCTGCCTACGAAAGACAATTCGGCAACACCGCCTCGTCGGACGCCTATATCGAAAAGCTCCGCAAGCTGGCAAAAACCATGTCCGGCAAAAAAAACAGCGCCTATGCCGACTACATGATGAAATTCATCAAGGACATAAAACTGATTAAACCAGGTGGCAGCCTGCTTCCTGCACAGTACCGTTCGCAATGAGTGACTGGTCATGAAACTAAAGCGACACCTATCATCAACACACGACACAAAGGAGTAAACCATGAGCAAAGCCATCGCCGCCTTTACCGGCGTTGCCTACGGGCGCAGCACCGCCAATGACAAGAACAATCAGTATTTTCGTGAATACGTCTACCAGGATGGCACCCATGAACGCTACTACGGTGGCAGCCGGTCCTGGCGTAACAACAACCCTGGCAATGTCATGATTGGCCCACGCGCGAAAAAATACGGCGCAATCGGCAATGACGGAAAATTCGCGATCTTCCCCGACTACGAGAGCGGGCGTGCCGCAATGAAGGCCGTACTGCAAAAAGGGAGCTGGAAGGAGCTTACCATCGCGGAAATGATCGCTGGAAAAAAACTTTCAAACGGCAAGCGGATTCCGGGCTATGCGCCTGCCAGTGAAAACAATGTCCCTGACTATCTCAGCGGGATCAAGAACTATGCCGGCTTGAAACTCGACAGGAAAATGAAAACCCTTTCTGATGGGGAAATGGAAAAACTGATGAATGCCATCGAAAAAATCGAGGTCTTCCGCAAGGGTGAGAAGGTAAAAGTCAAGGCGTTCAGCAAGTCACACGCCGAACGAAATGGAACAGGTCCGGCCACCAACGCTGAAAATCCCAAGACTGTCGCCGAGACGGTTCACCAGCGAATCGCCACTGCACAGAAAAACACACTGTCAACCGACCAGGAACACAGAAAAACCGCAGAGCTTGCCATGAGCTGACCGCACCATGTCTATGATACCGGTTTA
>JALUUZ010000181.1 GCA_027021095.1 Gammaproteobacteria bacterium | reverse complement strand
TAGCTGGTTTCATCAGCAAGCCAGGCACTGCGGATCGCTGCCCTGGCGCTGAATTTCGAGTCAAGCTCTGCTGTCATGCGATGTCCGTTGCGTGTTACTGAGTCAGGTAGGGTTTTACTCTAATCATAGCCATTGAATGCAGACATGGAAGCCGTTCGCGCGGATTTTGAATAATATTTGGACATTTATCAGTCTCAGGAAGCATAGCGTGCAGCCTGATGGTTGGATCGAGGTGCCTGAAACATCCATGACAGGTTTGTGGGAACAGGCTCGATCCCTGCCAGCAGGCCAAACCGGGGCCGGTCCGGGGATTTTATTTTATCGGGTGTTTAAACCTATGGTTATTCGATGTATTCTATAAGCTGTCAACAACCGGGATTGAGTCAACGCAGATCATGAGTAGCAGAACCGCCGAGGTAAGCCGGGATACTCTCGAAACCCAAATCAAGGTCAGGGTCGATCTGGATGGAGACGGCAGCGCTGAGCTCGATACCGGTGTGCCGTTTCTCGAGCACATGCTCGACCAGGTTGCACGTCATGGCATGATTGCGCTGCGAATCAGTGCCAAAGGTGATCTGCATATCGATGCACACCATACGGTGGAAGACATAGGAATCTGCCTTGGCCAGGCGTTCAGTAAAGCGCTGGGTGACAAAAAGGGTATTCAGCGTTACGGACATGCCTATGTGCCGCTCGACGAGGCATTGTCGAGGGTCGTGATCGATTTTTCCGGCAGACCGGGGCTGGAATACCAGGTCGAGTTCAGACGTGCGATGATCGGCAGTTTCGATGCCGACCTGTTGCATGAGTTTTTTCAGGGTTTCGTCAACCATGCCGGCGCGACGCTGCATATCGATTGCTTGCGTGGCGCTAACGCACACCATATCGCAGAGACGGTATTCAAGGCTTTTGGCCGTGCTCTGCGCATGGCAGTCAGCGCAGATCCCCGTATGCATGGCCAGACACCGTCTACCAAAGGTGTTTACTGATCGGTGACAGGCGGCATGGGTTGTGATGTGATGGAGGCCAGCAGAATTTTATTCAGGATTCAGGACTCATGCAGACGATAGCAGTCATTGATTACGGGATGGGCAATCTACGCTCTGTCGCCAAGGCGCTGGAACATGTCGCGGGCAACAACAAGGTGGTGGTGACCTCGGCGCCGGAACTGATCGCCGCCGCCGACCGGATCGTGTTTCCCGGGCAGGGGGCGATCGGTGCGGCGATGCAGCACCTGCAGCAGCGTGGTCTCTTGGAACCGCTGACTGAAGCGATCAGCACAAAACCGTTCCTGGGTCTGTGCCTGGGCCTGCAGGTGCTGATGCAGCACAGCGACGAGGACGGCGGCTGTGACGGCCTGAATGCGATTCGTGGCGGTGTACATCATTTCGACCAGCTGCTGGCGGATGTCGGTGACCGGCGGCAGTACAAGATCCCGCACATGGGCTGGAACAGCGTCGAGCAGGCCGGGCCACACCCGTTGTGGAACAAGATCGACCAGCACAGCCGTTTTTACTTTGTACACAGTTATTATATCGAGCCTGAAGATTCATCGGTGGTCGCCGGCTGGACCGAGTATGGGAAAAAGTTTGCCTGTGTAGTGGCGCGTGACAATCTGTTTGCGACCCAGTTTCACCCGGAAAAGAGTCAGCATGCCGGGTTGCAGCTATTGCAGAATTTCGTGCATTGGAATTGTTGACAGAACAACACCCGTTCCGGGCCTTGGCGCCCGCATCAGGTGTCCGAAGTTGTTTTCTAAAGAGGCCGAGCTATGTTGCTGATACCTGCGATTGATCTTAAAGAGGGAAAGTGTGTACGTCTGCGCCAGGGTGACATGAATGACGAGACCGTATTTTCGGACGATCCGGTTGCGATGGCAGGGCAATGGGTCGAACAGGGGGCACGCCGTCTGCACATCGTCGATCTCGATGGCGCGTTCGCCGGCAAGCCGGTCAATGCCGGGATCATTCACCAGATCGCCGAGGCCTATCCGGACCTGCCTATCCAGGTTGGAGGGGGAATCCGCGATGAGGACACGGTACAGGTCTACCTGGATGCCGGTGTCAAGTACGTGATCATCGGCACCAAGGCAGTCAGTGCGCCGCATTTCATCAATGACCTGTGCCTGGAGTTTCCGGGCCATATCATCGTCGGCCTGGATGCCAGGGATGGGAAAGTGGCGATCGACGGCTGGTCGAAGCTGTCGAACCATGACGTGATCGATATGGCGCAGCATTTCGAACGTGACGGTGTCGAGGCGATCGTGTACACCGATATCGGCCGTGATGGCATGATGCAGGGGGTCAACGTCGAGTCCACCGTCAAGTTGGCGCAGTCGATCCGTATCCCGGTCATCGCGTCAGGAGGGATTACCAATCTCGACGATGTCAAGGCGTTGTGCGAGGTCGAGGAGGAAGGCATTATCGGTGCGATTACAGGGCGTGCGCTGTACGAAGGCACGCTGGACCTGGCGGCGGCACAGGCGCTGGCTGACCGGATGGCAGGCGCGGAAGTGGATTAGGAGCGCAGGATGGGACTGGCCAAACGTATCATTCCCTGCCTCGACGTCGACAATGGACGTGTGGTCAAGGGTGTCAAATTCGTCGAGATCCGTGATGCCGGTGACCCGGTCGAGATAGCGCGGCGGTATGACCAGGAGGGTGCCGACGAGATTACTTTTCTCGATATCACCGCAAGTTCGGACGACCGCGATACGATCGTGCATGTCGTCGAAAAGGTCGCCAGCGAGGTCTTTATCCCGTTGACCGTCGGCGGCGGGATCCGCAAGGTCGAAGATGTCCGCCGTATGCTGAATGCGGGCGCCGACAAAGTCGCGATCAATACCGCCGCTGTGTTCAATCCCGAGGTGGTGCAGCAG
>JALUUZ010000180.1 GCA_027021095.1 Gammaproteobacteria bacterium | reverse complement strand
TTATGGATATCTTTATCCTGGTACTGTTGTTGGTTACGCTGATTTTGGGCCTGAGTACGCTGCCGACCTCGATACATCATGCCAACGACGGTAATCCAAAGGTGATGCTCGACCTGTCCGCCTGGGTGCGCAGCGTATTGACATTTCGCGCCGACCCGGCGCTGCTGGCCAATGTCGAAACCATCTTCAAGGTACACCTGTTTTTCGGCATGACGGTATTTCTGTTGTTTCCTTTTTCCAGGCTGGTGCATATCTGGAGCGCCCCGATCGGTTACTTGGGCAGGGCCTACCAGGTGGTGCGGCGCAAACGGCTGCGTGTGTAGAAGACTCATCACGTGACGTGATTCGATTTGTCATGGTGTTTGGTGCGTACGACGCACCCCACTTCGTGGTGCGCGAAGCACACCCGACCTCGTGCCCCGTACCTGGACGCATGGCATTTTGCCCGTAGATTGTTTACTATAAATGAACAAATGGCAATCCGGACTTTCCGGGCAGGAGGTAGGGTGAGCGGGCCTGTAGTGCAGTCGAATCTCGAGATCAGGGTAAAATCCCTGTTCTATGGTTTACTGATACTGGTATTGTTTGCATTGGCCTTGAGCAACAGTTATTTTCTGCTCGAAAACCGGATCGTTGCACTGTTTCCCCACCCGCGGGTCAGCCCCCGGCTCGTTGCACCGTTGTATCTGTTAGTCGCCGTGGTGCTTGGGCTGTCGGCGTCGTGGCTGATCTATACCTCGACACTGGTGGCCGAGGAGACGGCGTTGATCAACCGTCTGCAAGGCTACTTCAAGGCGGCGTTACTCGTACTTGGCATCATGTTGTTTCTTCTGTCCTGCAGTATGCTCTACCTGCCACTGCTGCTGCGCGAGTTTGCTTCACTTGGCGAGGAGAGCAGGCAGATTTTCAATAAGGCGGTGCGCAGTGAGCCTGAGCTGGCGTATTTCTATCTCGGTTTGCTGAAAGTCATTACCTACCTGTTCGTGCTGTTGCTGCCGTTTTTTATGTTACTAGTTCCGCCCGCCCTGAAGCTGTTGTTGTGTCCCCGCCGGACAGCGGGGCATATCCCACCGCCGGTAGGGAAGTACAATTCGCTGGTAACGCTGTTGCTGCTGTTGTTCGGCCTGCTGCTCACCGTCAGCATCAGTTCGGTCTTGTGGTCCAATTTCCGGTTTTTTCTCCAGGATCTGTATGGGTTGCAGAGTCTGCGTGATCCGGCAGCCAACCGGGTGATCGGTATCAGCTTTCTTCTGGTCATGCTGACGGTGCTGCTGGCGGTGCAGAGTGTCAAAGGGCAGTATTCTTATATCGCGTCGGTCTGGAGCAGCCTGTTGTATCGTTACACGGGCATTTTGTCGCTGGTGACCGTGGTGGCGGTGATCTATGCCGGTTTTCTGCTGCGCAATGTCACGACCACCATGACCGATGCCGATACCAAGGTGATCGCGACCGGGGCGGAACAGATCAACCTGGAGGTCTACGATGTCTATGTGCTGCACGTGGTGTATATAGGGTTGTCCTTGTGTGTGATGGGGCTGCCGTTGTTTTTGAGCAGGCTGCGCATCCTGTACCTGAAATGGAGTAATGTGCAGAAGATTTATAATCTGCATGGGTAGGGTGCGTTGTATGCACCAAACACCACGACAAACCGTATCGCATCGCGCGATGATGTTTTACGACAGTTGCAACGGGCAGTTTTTCCCGTAAGGTTTTTTGCTGTAGTAGCGCTTGGCGTGGGCGACCAGCAGTGCGTGATATTCTTGATACAATGCCGGTTCGCGCGGCAGTGCCTGCTCACATGACCGGCGCAGGGTTTCATAGTCTGTTTCGCTGCTCAGGCCTAGATGCTTGAAAATACGCTTGGTGTAAGCGTCGATAACGAACACCGGTACCTGGTAGGCGTAGAGCAGGATCGAGTCACAGGTTTCCGGGCCTATGCCCCAGATACCGAGCAGTGTGTCGCGGTGCGGTATCGTGCCTTTCCAGGCAGTATAGGATTCGGCGAACAGCCGGAGCTTTGTGGTTTTCTGGTTGAAATAGCCGGCGGGCCGGATCAGTTTTTTCAAGTGCTCGGGGTTGGCGTTCAGTATCGCGCGGGCATCGAGCAGTGAGTGTGTTGCCAGGTTGATCAGCGCTTTTTCGACATTACCCCAGTTGGTATTCTGGGTCAGGATCGCGCCGACGCCTATTTCGAAGCGCTGCCTGCTGGTTTTCGGATAGCGGTAGTCGTCCGGGTGGTAGCGGCAGGCGATGCGTGCGCCGGATTTTCGGAGTAACGGCCACCATCCCTGCGGGCCATGTATGCGGTGTAACTGGCGATAGAGTTGTTGGTAGGGGTTCAAACCTTGGTGTCCGCCGGGCTGGTTGAAAAACCGGGCAGCAGCGGCCCGGTGATCGATCTCAGTTACAGGTTCCAATCGCTGACCAGTATGGCTCAACGATTCCAGTGTTTGGCATACCAGTTGCCTTTTTTGTCACGGCAGGCCCTGCCACGCATCGAGCGTTTCAGCCGGTCCACGGTCGCTGTGATGCGGTAATCCTTGCACAGTGTTTTTTGCTTTTTGAACCGCAGTGTTTTTTCGACGACCAGGTGGTATTTGATCCGGGTAGATTTATTGGTCCAGCGATGGGGCCGCTTACGCCGGTGTTTTTTCAGCGCATGCAGTGCCTGTTTTTGGTCGTGTTTGTCCATCGCATTGCCGATGTTACCGCGGATGACGCCATCGTTGACCTGCACAGTAATCGCTTCGAGTGAAGCCGAGGGTTTCTGTTGCGGTTTCTTGTTGACTTGCTGACAGCCGCCGGCCAGTATCGCCAGGATAGCGAAAATAAACCAATACGGTCGTATGCGTGTTTTGTTTACTGACATTGATTGCTCCTCGAGTAGCATTTTTTATTAGCCGATCTTTTCCCGTACAGAAGGAACGCCATTGCCTGCGCCTGGCCCTGCCGGTTTACTGATGTCGTTTCAGAGACCGCAGACCCGTGCTCATGCAGTGTTGTTGGTAGACGCAATGCCTGGGTATCCCCCGTTGCCCGGAAGTTAATTATATCCACTTAGCACTAATCGTTAAATCGCAGTTTTTCGGTCTAATCCATATTGCCCGGCAGCCGGCGCTTGTTGCCAGTCAACGCACTATAACGGGTCATATTGCCTATCTGTTAACCAATCGTTGCACAACAATAGTACATGTAGACAAAGATTACTTTGAGAACCTAAGATAAGATATTGTTTTATCGGGTAATCTATTCATGGCATGGGTATTGCGATTCGGTCGACAAGGGATTTGCACTGAAATTCAGCGGTGCAGGTCTTTTTTGAGATGTAACTAGATTAACTTTGCAGCTGTATTTGGTTGCGATAAGTCGACGGCGTTCACTACCGGGCTTTCAGACGGGCAGGGGACGCCGTTTTTTTTGGCCGGTTTTTCACGCATGATGATATACTGGCGGTACGACGAAAGAGACTAAAGAATAGATAATAATATATTGTTTTTATTATATATTGAGAGGTTTTCAACGTGGCGACCAAGGTGGGCGTGGTACTGAGTTCAGGGGGGGTGCGCGGTGTCTATGGGCACACCGGTTTTCTGCAGACACTGCAGAAGTTGAACCTGGAAATAGCTGCGTGTTCCGGCAGCAGTGCCGGGGCATTTGTCGGCGGCATCATCGCCAGCGGAACGCCGCTCGAGCGCTGGTCCGACAGCCTGCAGCGTATTCGTCCGCACGATTTCTGGCGTCCGGATTCTCCTGCAAAAATATTCTATAACGCGATGATCAGGCAGGGGAAAGGCTATACCGGGCTGTCCGATCCTCGTGCCGCGATCGCGCTGGCAGAGCGTAACCTGACAGCCACTACCTTCGAACAGTGTGTGTTTCCGTTTTACGCCGTAGCGCTGAATATCAACCGGGTGGAAAAGGTCGTGTTTGATTCCGGCGAGCTGGCGCCACGCATGATTGCCAGTTCAGCGATGCCGGTGCTGTACCGGCCGGTGGTGCTGGATGGCGAATATTACTGCGATGGTGCATTGGTCGACCTGGCGCCGATCGATGCGATCTGCTGCAAGCATCAGATCGATGTGATCATCGTGCATCATTGCGCGCGGCCGATGAACGATGCCGAGAAGTTCAAACAGCGGTTGAAAAAGCCCTGGCCGATCATGGAGATCGTCGACCGCCTGATTTACCGGCACGATCCGTGGTACCTGACCGGTGAACCTCTCGCTGAACACGAATGTCCGGGGGGGTGTGGCGCGAAGATCATCGTCGTTGCACCTGAACTCGACGAGATCGATTGGCCCAGAACCGAGGGAGGCGATGTGGTACAACAGGCGGCAAGACGGCAGGCCGCGTCTTTGTTGCAGGACTATTTTTCGGGGTGAACCGTTTCGATCCTTGCTGTTTTCCCGGGCACCGGTATTTTCGTGATCCCGTGCGATTTGTACTACACTGAAAAACGTGGCAAGAGGTGCCGGACCTGTTCCGGTTTGAATCAGCACAGTGCAGTGGCTGCGGCGGGCTCGATCGCTGCTCATTCTGATGGCGGACTATAAACGGCGAATCTACGAAATTCTGGAAGAAGGTAAGCCAGGTGACAGGCTGAGCGGCCTGTTCGACCTGTTTTTGATCCTGCTGGTGGTGCTCAATGTCACTGCCGTGATACTCGAGTCGGTCAAATCGATTTACCTGCCATATAAAACCGCCTTTTTTCTGTTTGAAGTCGTGTCTGTCATTATTTTCAGCGTAGAGTACCTGTTGCGTGTCTGGGTCTGCACCTGTGATCCGCGTTACCGGCATGCGTTGCGCGGACGTTTGCAGTATATGCGTTCACCGATGGCGCTGGTCGACCTGCTGGCGATCCTGCCGTTCTACCTGTACGCGCTCGGTATCGACATGCGCGTGGTGCGTGTCTTCCGCCTGTTCCGGGTCTTCCGGCTGGCGAAGCTGGTGCGTTACTCGCGTGCCACACGTGCATTGATCCAGGTCCTGCGTGACAAGAAAGCAGAGATCGGTGTCACGGTGTTTATCATGCTGGCGCTGCTCATCGTTTCCTCGACGTTGATGTACTACGTCGAGAACAGTGCGCAGCCCAACCAGTTCTCCAGTATTCCTGCAGCGATGTGGTGGGGGATCGCGACCTTGACCACCGTCGGCTATGGCGACATCGCCCCGGTCACCGCGTTGGGCAAACTGCTGGCGACATTGATCGCGATCCTGGGTATTGGTATGTTTGCACTGCCTGCCGGTATTTTCGGTTCGGCGTTTATCGATATGCTGTCGGAAAAAGACGACACGCCCGTCGCGCAATGCCCGCACTGTGGCAAGGACATCGCTACACCGCGTGCTGAGGACTGATGGCGCGGTCGGCTGTAAGCCAGTCCGTTTGCCTGGTTCGGGTGGTGCTGATGATTTCGATACGGTTTGTTTTCGTTGCAGAGATCGGTGACGACTGCAGCGTTCCGCGCGTATAGTTGATAAACCGCGTGCCCAGGTTGGTCTTGACGATGGCCTTCAGCCGTTCTGGGTTCAGCTGCTCGATCCAGGCGGTCAAGCGGCTGTGATCGAAGACGGTATCCTGGGGAAAGTTTCTGCTGTCGGTATAAAACGTGTGCCCCGCAGGCAGACCTTCCGTGTTGTCGACAGGATGCACCTGTGGCCGCTCCAGCCAGGCGCCTGGAATCCGGCCATGACTTACACGCTCGATCGTTTGTGCCGGGTGTGCGTGCTGGCGTACAAACTCATCGAACCAGCCGAGTTGCTGCGGCGTGCAAAGATCGATTTTGTTGGCCACGAGCAGGTCGGCAACCGCGACCTGGTCCTTAAAGATCGGGTGGCTGGTATAACGTCGTTCATTGAGCACGCGCGGATCGATCAGGCACAGGGTGGCGCGCAGCTGCAGTACACCCTGGTAGGCAGGCTGTGCCAGCATGCGTAGAATCTGGCGCGGATGGCCGATGCCACTCGGTTCGATCAGCAGTCGCTGCGGCCTGGCGTCGCGCAGCAGGCGTGTAACTGCGGCCTGCAGCGGGGCACCGGAAGCGCAGCACATACAGCCGCCGGGGATCTGCCGGGTGACGACTCCATGCTGGTCGATGACGCTGCCATCGATCCCGGTTTTTCCAGCTTCGTTGACCAGGACCGCCCAGCGCTCGTGTTCCGGTTTGGAGTGCAACAGCGACAGGATCGCAGTGGTTTTGCCGACGCCAAGGAAACCGGTGATCAGGTTGGTGGCGACATTGGTGATCGGATGTTTCATATAGTGATACGATTCGATTTATCGTGGTGTTGGTGCGCGTAACGCAGCCTCGTGGTATGCGAAGCATACCAAAGGATTTACGGCAAGGAAATATCGAGTGTAGAAGGATGACCCGTGATACGATATGATTCGCTTTGTCGTAGATCTATGCAAGACACCCCGCTCCATCGTGATGGTGCACGCAGTACACCAATATCTAAAACCCAAGCCATATCCTCAACGGCAATGCCAGGTAGGCAGCAAAGAAGCCGATTCCCCAGATGGTGACCGACGTCCAGTAGATACGCCTGTTCCACCTGTGTACCCGGCTGCATTGCCGTGCCAGTTCAGGGTCGGCCGGGCAGCTGCGCCCGGGTCGGTACATCAGCCAGCCGGACAGTGCCAGCATGACTGCCGAGAAAGCAAACACCCAGGTTTTGTGCTGACTCAGGAAGATAAGAAACGGAAACGCACTGGTCATTGCCGCGACGGTGGCACCGAGTCCCAGTGTCACCAGGATGATCGGCAGTGCGCAGCAGACCAGCGTCCCGGTCGTGGTAAACAACGTAAACCAGGTCATATGCCGGTCGAGCTTGCGTTCAGCGAGCGCTGTCGTCGTGGAAGAATGCTCGGTCAAAATACTCACTCCCTTCAAAGTTTTTTCTGTACCATGCTGCGGTAGGTAAAACCGGCATCCTTGAACAGGGTTTTCATTTGCTGTTCACTGAGCTTGGTGCCTTCGGCTGCGTCGACGCTGACCAGCCCCTTGTTCAGGTCGACCTTGATATTGCTTAGACCAGAAATTTTCTTCAGTTTTTTCTCAATACCATACGCACAGTAAGGGCATGCAAGGCCATCGACCCGCATGGTGTAGCGCGTGCCGTCCGCCAGCAGGTTGAAGCTCATACCAAGCAATAGTAATACAGCGAGTTTTTTCATCATTGTTGCTCTCCAGATCAGGTCGAACCGTAAAACCCTGTCTCCTTAGTAAGCGGCTGCTTAGAGACTTTCGATAAAGTCTACTACCTTGAGTTGACTCCAGGTCAAGCAATTAGTGCTACACTGCAAACAGGTACAGAGCGCTTGGCTGGAACAGGGTTTTGCCGTTTCATCAATTGCTTAGAGTCTATTATTGAGACAGGGTTCAATTCCTGGCCAGCCTGGGGGCCGAATTATGTCACAAGCAGTCTTAGGTATATTAGTTAATATATTGATTTATAAATTATTATTTTGTAACAGGAAGCTCCATGCAACAGTTTAAAATCGGTGAAGTGGCGAAAATGACCGGGCTGTCGGTCGATACGTTACGTTATTATGAAAAATGCGGTTTGCTGCAGAATATCCACCGCAACGGTGCCGGTGTCCGGCTGTATGATGAACAGGATATTTCAAGCCTGCGTTTTATCCAACGTGCCCAGCGCATGAATTTCTCCCTCGCTGAGATCAGGGACCTGCTGCAGATGCGCAAGGATCCTCAACATGTACGCAACGAGGTCAGACAGCTGACCCGGCAGAAACTCGAGGCGATCGAGGCACACTTGCAGGAGCTGTCGACACTGCGCAATGAACTGCAGTTGTTGCTGAACCTGTGCCAGTCGAGCGCCGGCGGCTGCCCGATCATCGATGGTATCGACGCCAAGGACTGAGCCGCGCGGTATTTCTTTTCGCAATCCTGCCTTGCATTTTGCGCGCTGCATGGTGCTTAACTCTTAATCATGTGAGTTTCAACATATTGAATTTATTTGACTCTCCAGGTTGGCCGTGACGTTGCAACAAGTCATGGCATAAGGAGGTCATCATGTATTCATACTCAGACAAAAGACGAACGCTGATCAAGGCGGGACTGACAGTCCCGCTGTTGAGTCATATTGCGTTGCCTGCGCCGGCAGCGCAGACCGCTGAAGGCAGCAGACTGCTGCTTCCACCACGGCTGCTTGCTGAAGCCCGGAGGCTGTATGGCGACGAGGCGGATAACATCCTGGTGACAGACCGCTTGGAACTGCATGCGCCCGTGATTGCCGAAAACGGCGCGGTGGTGCCGGTTCGTGTGAGCGGAGCACGTGAACTGGTGTCGTCGCTGGCGGTGCTGATCGAGCAGGGCCCTAGCCCGTTGGGCGGATTTTTTACCTTGTATGACGGTGTCGATATACCGGTGCGGCTCAGGGTCCGGGTACCGAAAACCAGCGACCTGTACCTGCTTGCCCAGACCAGCCAGGGACTGCTTGGCACCAAGGCCAATGTCAAAGTCACGATTGGTTGTGGAGGGGGGTGAACATGAACAGGAAACTGCCAATCAATTCCGTTCGTTACCGGATCAGAACGGATAAGAACGGTGTGCAGGACTTTGCAGCGCTTCTCTTGCACCCGATGGAAGACGGGCGGCGCAAGGACAGAAAAACCGGTAAGCCGATACCGGCGAACTATATCGAGACGTTCAGCGTCAGTGTGGACGGTGTGAAATATATTGAGGTCAGCCTAGGGCAGAACGTGTCGAAAAATCCACTGGTTTCATTCGCGATGGCCCACCCGGTCACCGCCGGTCAGAAACTGGAGATCAGTTGGGTCGATAATCACGGCATGAAAATGTTACACACCAGCGTCATCGCGCTGAATGACGATGCAACATTCGATTTTGTCGATAAGCAATACTACACGGCACCGCCGCACAAACCCTACTGTAAACTCAAACTGCGGCCGCCGGCGGTGCGGTAGTGGTATCTGGACAGGAGAAAAGCATGAGTAATCTGAAACTTTTTCAATCAGCAGCCCGGCCCGTTGTCGATGAGGCCGGTGTCTGTTCCAGTGACATTCCGTATCACAGGCGGCTGCAGCATGCCGAAACGGTGATTCAACGGTTTTTCGTCGGCAAGTGCAAGCTCAGTCCCGCCGGCTTGAGTCACGAGGCACTTGTACGCAGTATCAATCCGGGACCTGACTTTGCGTCACTGCTGCGCGAGGAGGAAGCATGGTGTGCCGACGGTTTTGGTCCGGAACTGGCACCACCTTCGGTACAGGTCGAACAGGCGTTTCGTGACTACGGACTGACTGAACTTGGGGCAGTGGTGCTGGCCAGGCTGATCGAATGGGACAACGCGTTCATTCACAAGGGGTGGCGTACGCCTGGCGGCGCGCTCACCGAGAAAGGGATTCAGGCCTATGGCGCGGGGCAGTGGCGCCCGTTCCGGGTCGCAAGCAACGGCGAGGCGTCCGATACAGTGACGCCAAGCGGTGTATTGCTGCTGCCCGATGTGTTTGAGTTGGAATACTACTCGACGGGTGATATCGCCCACCCGCTGGCGATCCTGCATCATGAACTCAAGGCGCATGTATTGCCGTTGAAGGCGGCGGAAGGACTGGTGCCTGGCCGTGAAATGGAATTGATCTGTGTACGGCTTGAAAGCGAGATGCTCGAGGAACTGGGGCTGCCGCAACGCAGGCTGAACTGGGGCAGGGACGATGGTGTACTCGACCACACGCTGGACGAACGCACCGAGCGCTACTACCACGGCTTGGTAAGATACGATGAAAATGGTACGCTGGTACAGGTCGACCCTGACTCGGGCAGGGTTCTTGGTCCTGCAAAGCCTAAGGGCTAGATTTTCTGTTTATCTGCCGCCTTGTCCTTCCAGATCGCAAAGATCGCCGGGAATACGAACAGGACCATGAGCAGCACGGTAAAGATCCCGCCGACCATCGGCGCGGCGATGCGTTTCATGACATCGGCGCCGGCGCCACTGCTCCACATGATTGGTACCAGGCCGATCAGTAATGCCATGCCGGTCATCAGCATCGGGCGGATGCGCTGGCTGGCACCGCGGGCGATCGTTTCCGCCAGGCTGGCATGGTTCAGCGGACCGCCTTCCCGTTGGCGCTGGCGGTAGCTGATACCAAGGTACAGCATCATCAGGACCCCCATTTCCGCATCCAGTCCTGCGAGCGCGATCATGCCGACCCAGACAGCGACACTGAGCTTGTAACCGAGAATATACAAAAACCAGACCGCACCGATCAGCGAAAAGGGGACCGCGAGCAGGATGATCAATGCCTCGGTCAGCGATTCGCGGTTCAGGTAGAGCATGAAGAAAACGATAAACAGTGTGATCGGCACGACGAACATCAGTTTTTTCTTGGCACGCTCGAAATACTTGAACTGACCGGCCCATTCCAGTGGGACTTTGAGCTGTTTGTCCGCGACCACCTGCTTGGCCAGTGCGACATAGTCGGCGATACCTATCCCCTTGACATCGACAAAGACGAACGACACCAGCTGGCCGCCTTCATTACGCAGCATCGGCGGCCCGGTGTTGAACTCGATGCGTGCCAGGTGTTTCAGCGGCACCTGGGTGCCCTTCGGGGTGGCGACCAGGACCCGCTCGAGTGCTTCCGGGTTGTCGCGGTAGTCACGTGCGTAGCGCATGACGATATTGTAACGTTCGCGTTTTTCGAAGGTTTTCGATACGGTCTTGCCGCCGACCGCGGCGAGAATCACGTCTTCGACATCGCTGACTGTCAGTCCGTAACGCGCGATCTTGTCACGGTCGATCTCGATATCCGCGAAATAACCGCCGGTCAGCCGTTCGGCGAACGCGCTGCGGGTGTAGGGCTTGGTCCGTTTGTCATTGAGTAGTGCGCGCTCGATTTTGACCGCGGTTTTTTCAAGTTTCTTGATGTCGTCACCAAAGACCTTGATACCGAGCGCCGAGCGGATCCCAGTGGCCAGCATCTCGGTGCGTGTCTGTATCGGCATCCACCAGATGTTCGGCATGCCGGGGTAGCGCAGCTTCTGATCCATCTCCGCCAGCAGCTTGTCCCAGGTCATCCCCGGGCGCCATTTCGCCTTTGGCTTGAGGGTGATCACCGTCTCGACCATCGACAGGGGTGCCGGATCGGTGGCAGTGGTCGAGCGGCCGATCTTGCCGAACACATGTTCGACTTCAGGAAAGCGCTTGATCTGTGCGTTCATCGACTGCAGGATGCGTCCGGCTTCGGTGACCGACATGCCGGGCAGGGCAGTGGGCATGTACAGAATACTGCCTTCGTTCAGCGGCGGCATAAACTCGTTTTCAAGCGTGAACAGCACCGGTGTGGTCGCCAGCAGTGCGGCGACGGCCAGCCCGACGACCCAGTAGCGGAAGCGGACGGCCAGCTGTACCAATGGCAGGTACATGGCGATCAACCACTGGTTCAACCTGCTTTTGTCGCCCTTGATCCTGCCGCGGATGATCAGTACAGCCAGGGCCGGTGTGAAGGTGATTGCCAGCAGTGCGGCAAACCCCATCGAATAGGTCTTGGTGAACGCCAGCGGCTTGAACAACCGTCCTTCGGCACCGGCCAGCGAGAAGACCGGCAGAAACGATACAGTGATGATCAGCAGTGAGAAAAAAATGCTCGGCCCGACTTCCTGCATCGCCTGGATGATCACGCGTTTGCGCTCACCGGGGTCCTGGCCGTGAAAATTTTCCAGCCGCTTGTGAATGTTTTCGATGATCACGATCGAGGCGTCGACCATCGCGCCGATTGCCACGGCGATACCACCGAGCGACATGATGTTGGCAGTCAGGTTCTGGCCGGCCATCGGAATAAACGACAGCAGGATCGCGATCGGCAGGGTCAGGATCGCGATCAGCGCCGAGCGGAAGTGCATCAGGAAGATCAGTATGATCAGCGACACGACGATCATTTCTTCGATCAGCGTCGAGCGCAGTGTCGCGATGGCGCGCTTGATCAGCTTCGACCTGTCGTAGACCGTCGTGATTTCGATACCGTCGGGCAGTGAGGACTTGATGTCCTTCAGACGTCGTTTGACCCGCTCGATGACCGACAGCGCGTCTTCGCCGTAGCGCATGATCACGATACCGCCGACGGTTTCGCCCTCGCCGTCGAGCTCGGCGATCCCCCGGCGCATCGCCGGGCCGACACTGACGTAGGCGATATTGCGTACGGTGACCGGTACCCCGTGTTTGTCGATCGCCAGCACGATTTTCTCGATGTCCCTGGCAGACTTGATGTAGCCACGGCCGCGGATAAAGTGCTCGTGTCCGGCAATCTCCAGCACACGTCCGCCGACATCGTTGTTGGAACGGCGTATCGCCCTGGCCACCTTCGCCAGCGACAGCCCGTATTGCTGCAGCTTGTTGGGGTCGATCTTGACCTGGTATTCCTTGACGAAGCCGCCGATCGATGCGACCTCGGCCACGCCCTTGACCGCTTCGAGCCGGTAGCGCAAGGTAAAATCCTGCAGCGACCGCAGTTGCGCCAGGTTGTGTCGGCCGGACTTGTCGACCAGCGCGTATTGGAACACCCAGCCGACGCCGGTGGCGTCCGGTCCCAACGTCGGCTTGACGCCTGCCGGCAGCTTGGCGCTGGCGGTGTTCAGGTATTCGAGTACCCGTGACCTGGCCCAGTAGATGTCGGTGTCGTCCTCGAAAATCACATAGACGAAGCTCAGTCCCATAAAGCTCTGGCCGCGTACGAACTTGACGTTGGGGGCTGCCAGCAGCGAGCTGGTCAATGGGTAGGTGATCTGGTCCTCGACCAGGTCCGGGCTGCGTCCCGGCCACTGGGTGAAGATAATGACCTGGGCGTCGGACAGGTCCGGGATCGCATCGAGCGGGGTCTTTTGCAACGCAAACAGG
>JALUUZ010000179.1 GCA_027021095.1 Gammaproteobacteria bacterium | reverse complement strand
GCCCGGCGGTGCGGCGATCGAACGCACCTTGACTCGGGTGTTCGCTGCCAGGTGTTTTCGCACCTTGCGCACGATCCCCAGCTGACTCAGCTTGCCGATCACGGCAATAAAGTCGCCGGTGTCTGAATACAGGTAACGCAGGAAACCCAGCGGGTAACGCTGACTGCCTCTTTGCGCACGATAGAAACCCAGCATCTCCAGCGACAGCATCACCTTCACCTCGGCCTGCTGTTTTTTCAGGTAGGCTGCATGGCGGTAACTGCCCATCGAAGCAGTGCGAAAATACGGCGGCTCCTCGAGGCTGTAAGCCACCAGTTCCACCTTCATCCCCGGACTCTGCCTTGCAAGCAGCGCCGCCAGCTCGATCAGCACGGCAACACCACTGGCGTTGTCGTCGGCACCCGGGGTACCGATCGCTGCATCGTAGTGCGCACCGACCACGATCCGCGGCCCGGTCGCCGGCCCAAACTCGGCGATCACGTTGTGATAACGGCTGCCACCCACCTGGTAGGTCTGGAACCGGGTGCGTCGACTGTACGAGGCAAACTTCTGCCTGATGTACTGCGCAGCCTTGAGCAGGTTATGCGGGTGCCTGCTGTCCCTTGGCACATGCGTGACCGACAAGACCCTAACGTGCTCTTTCAACGCGGCTGCATCGACACGGTGCGCAGACGCCGCCAAGCCGGCCGGCGGTATAACCAGACAACCGGCCAGCAACAACCACTTTATAACAGCAACCATGGCGGACAGGTGACCTCCGGTTTCATCCTGATCATTGTGGGCACACTCTATCAGCTCCAGTACAGCATGGTTATAACTGATGAACCTTCGCTTAGAAGTTACAGTGCAGGCGGATACGTGCTCATCGATCTCCGGATTGCCGACGCTGTATGAACCATCCCATTCGATCTGCGACATCGCACCCTCTCCTTCTGGTCGCACTTTGACTGTACTTTGAGTCGTTGACTACTCCGCGCACCGGCGCCAGGGCATGGAGACGGCAGGCCGGAAGCCTCCTGCAAAGTAACCAACAAATTCAACCAGTATAAACATTGCAACGCGTTTTTCCAACCACACAGAATCTACAAACCGTTAAAACCGATGCTATCCTGCAGGTTCGACAAACCGGTATCGAACTAGCCCGCATTGCTCACCACCGTTCGTCGCGAGACGGGGCAAGGGTGCGGCATGGGTGGCTTTCGCGACCGAGGAGCGCGCAGGCATAGTCGACACTATGTCGAGCACTCCGACCGAGCGAAAGCCAGCCAGGGCGTGCCATGGCGCCGTCGCAGTAGAAGGGTGGTGAGCAATGCGGGCTAGCCCGCATTGCTCACCACCGTTCGTCGCGAGACGGTGCAAGGATGCGGCATGGGTGGCTTTCGCGACCGAGAAGCACAAGCAGGGCGACATGGTACGGAAAAATCGTGTGTAGAAGGATCATCACGCGGCACAATATGATTCGTCGTGGTGTGGGTACATACGATGCATCCCCGCCCCATCGTAACGGTGTGCGCAGCACACCTAAAGGATTTATAGCAAGAAAATGTCATGCCCCAAGGTAGGGTGCGTTGTACGCACCACCACTGGATCGACGGACTGGAAAAGAAGGCGGTCCGCAGACCGCCTTGTATCCGATAAGCAATTCCAAGCCTAGACAACTCCGTCTGTAGTACTGATTTGTTTTATTATGCGTCCATGCTTCGGGGTTTATGTTACGCCTCTTGGTAAAAAAATCAAACAAAATCGTTACGCTACTGCCGGGCTGACTCGATGCTGACGACACTAAAAAAAATTTATCTTACAATTAACAGCTTACGTTATAATGCACTGGCCTGCACAAGCACCCCCATTAAACCGGGGTTAAACCGGGGTAAACATAGCGCACCCAGTCAATGGGATACGTTAAGTAAATGTGAAGGAGAGACAAAGAAAGTGGTGACAAGCACAGGGCAGACACCCATGCACACGACAGCAAGCCTGGGCCATGATGCAGCTTGACCCGCTTGGCGCTGCAGCACCGGAAACGAATGCCACGGTACATGCCTCGGCAGGCTCGGGCAAGACCTGGTTGCTGGTCACACGTATCATCCGGCTGCTGCTGGCCGGGCATAACCCGGGTAATATCGTTGCGCTGACGTTTACCCGTAAAGCAGCAGCGGAGATGCAAAACCGCCTGATCGAACGTACACGCCAGCTGGCGACGGGCAGTGAGCAGCACGTCAAGGAAAGTCTACAACAGATGGGGCTGGACGGTTCCGCGAAGTGGATCGAGCGGGCACGCGAACTCTACGAACAGTTACTGCACTGCCGCTACCCGATCAGAATCACCACCTTCCACGCCTTCTGCCAGGAGATCCTGCTGCGCTTCCCGCTGGAGGCGGAAATACCACCGGAATTCGAACTGCTCGAGACCGCGGCGCTGCTGCAACTGGAGGCCTGGGAGACACTCTACCAGCAGGCGGAGTCGTCGGACGACAGCGTACTGGCCGGGGCGCTCGACTACCTGTTCTATCGATGCGGCAGCCTCGATACCACCGCCGGGTTGCTGCAGCAGTTTCTCGCCGCACGTATCGACTGGTGGGCTTATACACATGGCCAGGCGGACCCGCAGGATTTCGCCTTGCGAACGCTTGCAAAACGGTTGCTGTTCGATGCCGATGACACCACCACAGAAACCACCTTGATCGAAGAATTTCTCAGTCCGGGCTTCTGCCTGCAGCTGGAACAATTCGCGCGCCTGGTCGGCCGTCACCCAAGTGGCAACGAACAACGGCGTATGCAGGCGGCACACAAAGCCCTCGACAACCGGCTGGCACCAGCACAGCGCCTGCACGCCTGCGAGCGCGCCTTGTGCAAGAACGACGGTATGCCAATGAACATCTCGAAG
>JALUUZ010000178.1 GCA_027021095.1 Gammaproteobacteria bacterium | reverse complement strand
ACACGGCTGCTGGAATCCAGGTAGGTGTAGTGCCCACCCCCCTGTTTTGCCAGTGACTCCAGCGCTGCGTCGTTGAGTTTGTCGAGTCCGACGCCGATCACCTTCAGGTGTACACCGATCTCGGCCTCCTGGCGTGCCATGGTGTTGATCGTCGTGGTCTCAAGCTGTTGCTGTATATCCACCCCGTCAGTGGCAAGGATCAGCCAGTTGACAGTCTTTTTATTAAACAGCTTATTGGCTACGACATAGCCAAGTTGCAGGCCCTCGAGCAGGTTTTTACTCCCGGTTGGTTGCAGTGTGGACAAGGTACTCAGGATTTTCTTTTTGTGTTTGACCAGTGTCGGTTTGACCAGGATTTGTGCCGTTTTGTTGAAGGTAACGATGCTGACTCGGTCTTTGGTGCCAAGCCGGTCGATTGCTGCAGAAATTGCCGCCGTTACCGAGTTGAGCCGCTGCTCAGCACCCATCGTACTCGAGGTGTCGATGACGAAAACCAGGTTCGCGGGCTTTCTCTGCCGTGCGGTTATTTTTTTTGCGGTGATCCCTAGGCGCAACATATAAAAACCCTTACGATGCGGCGAAGGAAAGGCTTCAGCCGAGATCTTTAGTGCCTTTTTTGCGGGGGGTGCTTCCAGGTAGTTGAATGAATTGATAAATTCCTCGACCCGGATGGCGGCTTCCGGCGGCATTTGTCCACGCTGTAACAAAGTCCGTGCAAGATTGTAAGAGGCGTCATCGACATCCAGGGCAAAACGCGAGATGGCTTCAGCAGACGTACTGATTGTCGGGTTGGTACCGTAGTATTTGAAATACATTCTTGGAACCGGCTTGGCATCGTTGACGATGCGGATTTTTAAATAAGGATCAGGCTGCGCCGGCTTGCCAGGCGTCTTGGCTGTGCCGGTTTCGTGCCTGTCCGATAATTCCGCGGCCGGTGGGGGCAGTTCCGGCATCGTGGGTTTTTTCTTTGTTTCTTTCGGTTCTTTTTTTCGCCGCTTTGTCGCGGCAGAGCTCAGGGCCTCCACCTGCTTTTTTTTCTGTCGCGGCATCTTTTTTGGTTCTTCGGCTTGCGCGAAATCAGATAAATCGAGCTTTTTGCGTTTGGATTCGATTGCCTGCTTCTGCAGCATCTCTCGCAGCCGGTTTTTTTCCGCGCTTTTTTTTGCGGTTTCGGCATCCAGGGACGAGACTGCGGGTGTCGTTTTTTTATCGGCCGGCGCCTGTTCAGTCTGCGAGCAGGAGATCAGTACAGAGATCAACAGCACTACACAAAGAAGTTGAAAGAAGTAAGTGACCAATCGCATCGTTACAGAATTCCTACAGGGTAATCGGGTAGCCTTATGATAGTCAAAAAGCAGTCGTCCGCAAACGGTGACAAAGACTCTCCTGTCCAGTTCGATAAGAGAGATTTGATTTGGTTCACATTCATCATCAACCCGGGTTTAAGGCGGGTTAGCGTAAAATCGGCACATGATCGAAAGTCATTTCAGCCAGTGGAAGGCGGGATTCAAACTTGTCACCACGCTTGTCCAGTTTTTTGGCGGCCTTGATCAAACCGTGTAGTTCACTGATGTGCCGATGCTTCATCCATCGTGAAGGCAGGTAGTGGTGCAAGGCCAGCAGGTCTTTGTATTGGACATTTCTTGCCCAGTATGACCCACGCAGCTTCTCGGCGAAAGTTGCTACTATATAAGAAAGCTTGGCCGAGGCAGAGGCCTTACTGAATGTATGCCGTACTGTCGAGTTGGTCAGCGGTCTGCGTAGAAAGCGAACCTTGTCTGTGCCAGGTGTTTTATAGCGAATTCTTACCCACGCAAACCGGCCTGGTTTTCGGCTGCGGAATTTTATTTCATAGAGGGCTGTCACAGCATGCCCCGTGCTTATTTCGCCAGCGTCTCTACGATTGCTTCTGAAGGATTCATTTTTAAGCATCCGGCTTTCGTAACCAAGCAACCTGAATCGCGAGATCCTGGTCTTATCAAAAACCACCTGTATTTTAAGGTCTTTGGCCAGCAACTGCATAGTCAGAAGCTTGTTGGCAAGCAGCCTGCGTGCATCGGCCAGGTTTCCAAGATAGGTGTAATTTCCATTGCCACGCCTGGCCAGTTGCTGCAACAGCCTGTCGTTATAATTGCCCTGGCCGACGCCAACTGTAGCCAGGTAGACTCCCCGCCCGGCCTGCGAACCGATTGCCTGGAAAATTTTTTCTGCGGTCGCTGCGCCCTTGGTGACGATACCGTCCGAGACGAGGACCACCCGGCTGGTTTTTGACCGGTCGTGATGTTTCCGTGCCAGGCGGTAACCCAGCAGCAGGCCACGCTGCAGGTTGCTTGCCTTACCAGCCTTGAGACTATCGACAGCCTGGCGGATACGGCCCTTGTCGTGACCCGGTGTGGGATTCAGCACGGTGTAGGCGTCATTGTTAAACGCGACTATGGCAAGGATGTCCTTCTTCTTGAGTCGGTTGACCAGCAGCTGCAACGACTTTTTTACCAGCCGTAACCGCTTTTCTTTGTTCATCGAAGCCGAAATATCGATAACGAAAACCAGGTTTGCGGGCTTACGCTGAGACGGGTGCTCGGTTTTCCCCTTGATCCCAAGGCGCAGTACATGGTATCCACGCCGGTTTGGCGACGGAAAGGCTTCGGCGTCAATATTGAAATCGCCGCGTTTCGGGGCGCGGTACCGATAATCGAATGTATTGATAAATTCTTCGACCCGGACAGCTGCTTCCGGCGGCAGTCTGCCTTGTGAAAGGTAGGCTTTAGCGATGGTATAAGAAGCGGTATCCGGGGTTGCTGAAAAAGTCGACACATTTTCTTCGCTGGTGTCGATCGTTGGATTGGTGCCGTAGTAACGGAAATACATGTCACTGTAGGACTTGTTGGTC
>JALUUZ010000177.1 GCA_027021095.1 Gammaproteobacteria bacterium | reverse complement strand
AGTGTACTTTTTGTTCCGAATGTGAGTTCGGCTGCCAGTATGGTGCAAAGAATTCGCTGGACAAGACTTATCTGCGTAAGGCGGTACAGAAAGGGGCAGAAATACGTGCCAATGCCTACGTCTACATGATCGAACCGGCCTTTCATGGTTACTCTGTGCATTTCAGGGATCTGAAGAAGGCGGGTCGCAAGACGCAGATAAAGACTGCGGTGGTCATCCTGGCGGCGGGTACGCTGGGGTCGTGCGAGTTGCTGTTGCGTAACAAACACCTGTATGACACTTTACCCTTGGTCAGTGATGCGCTGGGGAAAGGCTTTTCTGCCAACGGAGATTTTCTTGGGACTATCCAGAACAGCGAGGTCGAACTCGAGCCATGGTACGGCACAGACGTTACTGACGTGCTGGGGTTCAGCCTGGATGGGCAGGATTTTACCGTCGCCGCGCCGGGATTCAACAAGCCGTCGATGGAAGTCATTGCCGCGATGGGGCAGGTCGATAACAAGCTGTTGAGTTTCTTTGGCCCGGTGTTGTGGAAGCATCTGCAGAACCTGTTTCCCTGGTTGTTGAGCAAGGGTGCGTTGAGCCAACCTGTGCCGTGGCGGTTGCCGTATGCCGGGCCGGCGGAGCGGTGTACCAACCTGTTTGCGATCGGGCGCGACAATGCCGGGGGGGTCGTGCAGTTCCATCGCAACCGCATTGATATCCGGTGGGATTATTTTGCCGAGAACCAGCGCCTGGTCATGGCGATGAGCGAGACGATGCAGGCGCTCGCGGAGCAGTATGGCGGTACCTTTGCGTCGGCCGCCCTCTGGAACATGGCCAAAAAGACGGTGACCGTGCATCCATTGGGTGGATGCCGGATGGCGGACGATCCGGCGCATGGCGTGGTATCCAGTCATGGTGAGGTGCATGGTCATCCAGGGCTGTATGTCGCCGATGGATCGATCATTCCCGCCGCACTGGGGTTTCACCCGGCAATGACGATCGCGGCACTGGCAGAGCGTAACATGGCTGCATTGCAGCTCAGCCTTTGACATGTCAGCAGTCGATGTACGCTGTGTCCCGTTGTTTCAGGGATACAGCAGCAGATCCTGAACCTGTTCCCTCCACAAACGTTCATCCTGTTGCAGGCGTTCCTCCAGGTCGGCAATCACGGCGTTGCTGTCTTCTATCCATTCACGTACGAACGGGCCGCCATTGATAAGATCTATTGGCGCCCGTTCTGACTCGTATTCATAGTCGTGATAGCGCCAGAGCTCGTAACCAGGATCGTTCAGCAACAGCGCTTTTAGAAAAAGAACGACCAGCCGGTAAGGTTGAAACTGCCCGGGGTTACAGCCCTGGCAGTCCGTGTGCAGTTGTATACCGTGGCAGAGCTGTCCATGATGCTTGTGAAAGGTCGGTTCGAAAAAACAAGGACGGATCCGGGCGCCACGCAGCCAGTCTGGCGCCAGGCCATTCATCGTTTGCAGAATTTTCTTGATCTCCAGTCCGGGTGCACCGATAAGCTCCAGTGCGACGGTGGTACCGCGGCCCTCCGAGAGCGTGGTGCCTTCGAGTAACACCGTGCCGGGGAAACACCGCGCCATGTTGACGGACGAAGCGTTGGGGCTGGGATTGACCCAGCAGAGTTCTCCAACCGGCCAACCGAAACCAGGCGCCTGGCGGGGGTCGTAGTCGTGCATGGTGATGACTTCCAGCTCCAGGTCGAGCTGGTGCTGGCGCTGGAACCAGCGTGCCATTTCGCCGGTAGTCAGGCCGTGGCGCATGATGATCGGGCCGGCGCCGACGAAACTTTCCCAGCCTGGTTCAAGCACGGTGCCTTCGATGTTGCGGCCGGCAGGATTGGGGCGGTCGAGGATCCACAACGGCTTGTCGTATTCCGCACAGGCTTCCATCAGGTACAACAGTGTCGTGATGTAGGTATAGATACGGCAGCCGAGGTCCTGTACGTCGAACAGCAGCAGATCGAAGCTTTCCATCATTTGTGCAGTCGGCCGCCGGGTTTCTCCATACAGGCTGAAAACCGGGATACCGTACTCAGGATCGAGATAATCCGGTGATTCGATCATGTTGTCCTGTTTGTCACCACGCATGCCGTGCTGGGGGCCAAACGCGGCGGTCACAGACAGTGCTGGGACCTGCATCAATGCGTCGAGGCTGTGGGTCAGGTCGTGGGTCACGGAGGCTGGATGGCCTACCAGCGCGCAGGACTTTCCGCGTAACCTGTCCTGCAGTGCTGGTTCGTTGAGCAGTCGTTCGATTCCTAAAAGCATTGCAAGATTATAGCGTAAGTTCAATCCCCGGTCTTGCCTTCGGCAAGCCGTCAGCGATCACTTGGCAGTGACAGGCAAAAGCTTTTTGGATCGTGGAAATCAGGCGTGTCTGCTGCATGCGTAGGCGCATAGTAGTAACAATGACCGCGCTTGGCCTGGATGACCGCGGCGACCCCGGCACACAGTGTCGTCGCCGGTGAACTGGCGTGGAAAAGCGCCGTTGCTGACAGATCGACACAGGCCTGCAGTATGCGTGAGCCCGGTGTTGGGCTGTGCTGCCGGACCGGGATTGCGGAAATACATTTTTCGGTGGTCATGTCCTGCCGGTAACGGGTGAAATGGTAGGCGTTCCAGGCTCCGCTGGGTGAGAAGTTGAACTCCCAGTACTCGGGATCGTCGCTGCGCTTGATAAAAAGCTCCATGCAGGTTGTCTTCCAGAGTTCATCCCGGCGCAGAGTGGCCGCAGAGGAGTGCGGTGGCTGTTCAGGCCACATTACCGTGTCAGCTGGATCGTCGAGTTGGTAAGCGAGCGTGATTTTCCGATCGTGCAGTGTGAGTGAAACATGCAGAGTGATCCCGTCATCGGCATATTCAGTCTGCGGGAAAGGGATGAGCAATA
>JALUUZ010000176.1 GCA_027021095.1 Gammaproteobacteria bacterium | reverse complement strand
GCCGTAGAACTGGTCGATCGCCGCTTCGATTTCCGTTTCGCTGGCAAGCAGTGGTTTGAGCGTGATGTTGTGCCCAAGGACCGCTGCAGTCTGGTCCAGCGCGACGACGTTGAATGTGTCAGACATGGCCACGGTCAGCTCGCGGCGGTTGCGGTCGAAGGTCAGTGGCAGCATTTTATAGCGCCGTGCGAGTTGTTTCGGCAAAAGCTTGATTGCGTCGGCGTCGGGGACGACCGTGCCCAGGTCGACACTTTCATGACCGATGGACTCACCCAGTGCGTCGCGCAGCACCGACTCGGTCAAAAAGCCGAGCTTGACCAGCAGTTTTCCGAGCGGCAGGTTCTGGCGTTTTTGCTCGGTCAGCGCGATGCGCAGCTGATCGTTGTTGATCAGGCCTTTTTCGATCAGCACGTCGCCGAGACGGGCCTTGGGTTTCTGGTCGGCTGCAGCCATCGTCAGCTCCCGTTTTTCAGCTGGCGAATTCTCCGTTTCACCACCAGGCGGTTGGCGTAGTTCAGTCTGTTCTTGGTCAGGGTCAGCGACAACTGGTAGTAAGGCAGCGCCGCCCTGCCCTGGCCGAGGCGATCCAGGCTGATCGCCAGGTTATAGGCATAGACTGCGTTGTTGCGGTCATAGCGGTGCGCGTTGAAGTAGCTGTTTTGCGCCTCCAGCCAGCGCTGTTTTGCGGCATACAGGTTGCCCAGGCTGTAGTGCAGGTGGGCACTGGTTGGCTGTGAGCGCAGCAGTTGTTTCAGGTGCGCAATCGTATTGGCGTTGGCGGGAACGGCTTGAACCGACATCAGCCCACTGAGTGCCGCCGAGTCTTTCGGGTCGAGGCGTAACAGTGTCTTGTAGTAGGCTGCGGCCAGGGCCAGGTTCTTCTGCCTGATCGCGATCGCGGCGAGACCGAGCAGTGCATCACGCTGGTTTGGCTCCAGGCTCAGAATCTGCTGGTAGGCTTGTTGTGCCGCGGTGTATTTGCCACTCCGGTACAGCTGGTAGGCATTCAACAGGTTGCGGTCGAGCCGGGAGTGGGTGTTGTATTTGACGATTTTTATTTCACCCGGCGTGACGTCTTTCTGCGCCGGGCGCGGCGCCTGTGCTGCATCCTTTGCCGGTGGTGCTGTTTGTCCGGTACTAGTCACGGCCGTGTGGTGCCGCGCCTGGTCTCGATGTTGCCCCTGGTCGGTGCTGCCGGCTGCGGGCTTGTTTGCAGTGCCGGTGACCGGTGTTTGTTCCTTGGTAACAGGCTTGGCATCAGGCTCGGTGCCTGTGACAGCCGGCGTGCCGGCAGGCCGAGTTGACCTCGGCGTGCTACCCGTTGTCGGTACCGCTGCCGGTCCCTCGGTACCGGTTTTCGGTTTTACCGCAGTTTGTTGAGCCTTTGCTGTCACCGGCCTGGAAGCAGGCAATGCGGCACGCGGTGCCGTCTGCTGCGGCGTGTGACGGTTGCCGGGACGTGCACTGCTGGTAATCGGATTGGTGACTGAGGCGTTCAGATCGTTGAGTGCCTGGTAGATATAGTACGACAGCCCGGCGAACACGGCGGCCAGTACGACCGAGGCACCAGCGATCATTTTTTTGCTGCGCAGGCCGCGGCGCGTCCCCTGCAGTTGGTAGTAAACATGACGCTGCGGCTGCTGCGGCGCAGAGACTTCGTCCGCGAACATGACACCGGGTACCGCAGCGGCCTGGGCATCCTGGCTGAGTTCGCTGTTGAGCCTGTTGACATGGTCTTCATCGAACTCCTGGTCGAATTCGATGGCCGCTTCATCCGGTGTTTCGCTGTGTACCGTATCGGCCTGTTCAGCAGCGGGCGGTTCGGGGCCGGTGTGGTGACTGAAGTCGCCGAGACTGTAGTCGCTCTCGTTTTCCGTCAGCGATAAGGAAGTGGTCTGTGCCTCCGGGTTGTCCTGCTGTAAAGCGTCGTCAGGCTTGATGTCCTGTTTCGCATCCTGGTCGCCGGCCTCGTTGTTTTGCGACTGCTCGGCCTTTTTCAACGCATCGAGTAGCAGGCTCATTTGACATTCCTTGACCCTTTATGTGTATGGGAGTGCCTGGGCGAGTGCTTACCCGGTTGTTTGTGCGCATGCGCGGTCTTGGTCACAGGCAGATAGTGTTTGTAGCGCGAAAGCTGTTTCGGGGTGCGTCCGTTCTTGACAATAGTTGGGCGTAAAAAGATCACCAGCTCTGTCTTGGTAAAATCGTGATCCTTGTAGCTGAGCAGGTTCCTGATCTTGGGCACTTTTTTCATTCCCGGAATCGCCTTGTCTTTTTTGTTGATCTTGTTTTGCATCAGGCCGCCCATGACTATCGTCTGGCCGTCGGAGACCTGGATCAGTGACTCCATTTCACGGATCTGTATTTCGGGGATCAGGTTGTTGAAGTTCTGCCCCATCAGTGAAGGTGCCGGGTCGGTGGCGAAACCGGTGATGCGGCTGATCGTCGGACGGATATTCAGCGATACCGAGCCGTTTTCATTGATCTGCGGCATGATACTCATCACCAGGCCGACCGGCACAGTATGTACCGAACTGGTATAGATCTTTTGTTGTGGCGTGTTGGTCGTTGCATCGGTGATCTGCAGCTCCACGGTAAAATATACTTTTTCGTCGACCACTTTGAGCAGCGCTGTCTGGTTGTTCAACGCCATCAATTTAGGACTGGAGATCACTTTGACATTACCAAAGGACTCGAGCATCTTGATCGTGCCACTGAGGCTGTTCGAGTTCGTGGTACGGTTGTAGCCGATCGAAAAGACCGGGGGTGTGGACAGGTTGGCGCCAAGCAGGTTGGAGATAAAACTCAGTCCGTTGCTGCCTGCGCCGGCGTTTTTCGACAGCCGCTGCCAGTCGATACCGGTCTGAAAGCGGTTGCCCAGTTCGACCTCGACGATGGTGATCTCGATCAGCACCTGGCGTTGTGCATTGGTCATGACCTGTTCGATAAAGGCCTGGATTTCGCGGTGCTGCTTTTGCGTGGCCTTGACGCTGATCACGCCGGACATCGGGTTGGCCACTACGTTGTTGCTCGAGGTGCCGCTGCTCGACGATTGGCCGAGAATCCGGTTCAGGTTGGTGACCATCGTTTTCCAGAAGCTGTTCTGCGAGGTGTTGGTGACCTTGGTCTTCGACGTATTGCCGTTCTGGTTGCCGGTGGTCGAAGAAGACTGCGCGCTCGAGGTGTTCGTGGTGCCGCCGGTGGTCGCAATCTGGGTCGCGACGCTGACCTCGCTGAGACTCTTGCGCTCCATGTTGACGTAGTTCACCTGGTAGTTCTGCCAGTAAGGCAGGTCCGGGGTAATGATGATCGTCGAGTTCTTTACTTCATAGCGCAGGTTGACCTGTTTCGAGATACGCTCGAGAATCTGCGGCAGCGTTTGATTGACGGCATTGAGTGTGACTTTGCCGCTGACGCTGGGGTGGATGTCGACGTTCAGTTTAGCGTCACGCGCCAAGCTGAACAGCAGTTGTTTGACCGCGACATCGCTGACCACCACGGTATAGGTTTCGAGCTTTGGCTTCGGTACCGGGGCCGGCAGGATCGGTGCATGGACGATCGGTGCCGGGAGTTTTTTGTCGGTGTCTTCCTTTATGCTCAAGTGGCCCTTGGAAAGGCTGGGAGGATTACTCGCACTGCAGGACCAAAGCAGCAGTGTGACAGCAAACAGCAGCGTAGTGTCTATTTTTTTGCCCATCGGATATTTTTCACCGCGGCCACAGAGAGCTTGGGTGGCAAGACCTTGCGCAGGTATTGAATCTGCGGCTTGTACCGCCGCAGCACATCCGGCAGCGTATCCAGTGCCTGTCTTGCCTCTGCCAATGTCTGGTATTCACCGTAGAGCAGCCCTAACCTCTTTGTGCCGTTGATCGTCGTGTCAACAATGTACATCTGGTTCAAAAACTCGCTGATACCTTCCTGGCGTAGCAAGTGTTCCAATCCGTCGGAACCAGTGGTATCAGCGAGTAAAACCTGAATACTGTAGTGGTTTAGGTTCACGGATCTAAGCCACCGCCTGGAATGTACCTTTCTGGCCAGCACCAGTTCACGCAGCGTGAACTTGTTGTTTTCGGCCAGGTAGTCTGTGTCATGCAAGAAGCGTGCATTTTTTTCCGGCAACTGGTGCCAGAGCATGCCCATTGAAAAAAGCAGCAGCATTCCGAACAGCGAGGAGAAGATCGCCGGCCACGAGAGCCGTCGCGGACCGTGGAACTCGGCATCCCGTAGTGCGGACTTGACGTGTTTCTTTTCGACCAGCGGGCTGTTGGTGGTGTAGGCTGCAAGCAAAGCCTTGTCAGCCAGGATGTTGATACGCCGCATCAGGCCGTCAGTATGTTTGCTGATCAATGCAATGGCCGGCTTGGTAAACAGGTGCTGGCCGCGGTAACCCGCGGTGTACAGGCGGTAGAGGATATAGTCATTGACATCCTCGAGTTCGAGCGTCGGCAGGTAAAAGCTGTTACTGATCCTGTCCTTGATCTGGCGGACGTGGGCTTGTGACAGGTTGTCGTCCAGTTCAGGCTGGCCGAACAGCACTACCTGCAGCAGTTTCTTTTTTTCCGTCTCCAGGTTGCTGAGCAGGCGGATCTCTTCCAGCGTTTCCAGCGGCATGCATTGCGCCTCTTCGACGAATACCACGACCTGGCGGTTTTGCATGTGTTTCGTCAACAAGTGGTCCTGCAGGGTTTTCAACATCACGATCCGTGAGGCTGAATCATGCTGGTTGATTGGAATATCGAGTTCAAAGGCGATGGCCTGCAGGATATTATCCGGACTCAGCCTTGGGTTGCCGAGATAGACTACGTCGATGTTGGGAGGCAATTTTTTCTCCAGCATACGGCAAAGCATGGTCTTGCCGCTGCCGACCTCACCCACAAGTTTTATGATGGCATCCCCCTGGGAAATGGCGTACATCAGCGCATGCAGAATCGGCCCGCGCTTGGCGCCTGCGTAAAAGGCCTGTGTATCTGGCGTAATCCGGAACGGTGGTCGTTTGATATCGAAGTAATCGAAATACATAGTTTGCTGCACTGACTGCGTGCTCCCCCTTGCCACTCAATGTCTTGAGTAGACAATAAGCAATCGATATGCCAACCAGTTCACAAAAATGACAGGGATCGGGTCTTGATAAATACCGGGAAGCGGTTCCTTCGCAGTAAAGGGAGGGTCTTCTTATATATGTCGTGTGTAGAAGAATCGGTACGCGGCACGATATGATTTGTCGTGGTGTTGGTGCGTACAACGCACCCGGCCTCGAATGTCAATTGAGCTCCAAGGTCCCGACCAGCTCATCGATACGGGACAGGTGGTGAGTCTCCAGGTATTCACGGATTCCGGTGTTGATGGTTTTGCACACCAGCGGGTCGTAGAACAACGCGGTGCCGATGCCGACCACGCTGGCCCCGGCGATCAGGAATTCCAGCGCATCGTTTGCCGTGGTGATGCCGCCCTGGCCGATGATCGGGATAGCGTGTGGTTTGCAGACCTGGTAGACCTGGTGGGTGCGCAGCAGCGCCACTGGCTTGATTGCCGGGCCTGACAGCCCGCCTTGGTTGTTGCCGATGATGGGCTTTCGGTTGTCGATGTCGATGCGCATCCCCATCAGGGTGTTGATCGTGGCGAAGGCATCGGTGCCGGCGTCGATACAGCGCCGGGCATTGGCGCTGATGTCGGTCTGGTTCGGTGACAGCTTGGTGATCAACGGCTTGGTCGTTGCCTGGCGGCAGACCTCGACTACGCGGGCGGACATTTCCGGATCGTTTCCAAAGGCGACCCCGCCGCGTTTGACGTTCGGGCAGGAGATATTGATTTCGATGGCGTCGACCGGGGACTGGTCGAACAGCCTTGTGACCTGCGCGTATTCTTCGACCGTCGAGCCGGACACATTGGCGATAAACCGGGTTTCAGTAAAATCCAGTTGCGGCAGGATCCGGTTGACCACGTATTCTGCGCCGGGATTCTGCAGGCCGATGGCATTGAGCATGCCGGCCGGGGTCTCACAGATACGGTGTGGCGTGTTGCCGAGCCGTGGTTCCAGTGTCGTGCCCTTGAGGCACACGGCACCGACGTCGCGGTGGTCGAACCCCTTGACCCGTGTATATTCCTCGCCAAAACCGACGCAGCCTGACAGCAGCACCAGCGGTGTGTTAAATTCAAGCCCGAGAAAATTACAATGCAGTGGATCGTGCGTCATCAGTGGATTGTCGCATATCTCCCTGTTTTTTTCATTGTTACCAATTGTTTCCGTCGTTCCTGACAGGTTCGGCAGTGCCAGGCCACGATGTTCAATATAGTTCTGTATGAGCCGGAAATCCCGTTCAATACCGGTGCGGCGATTCGCCTTTGTGCTAATACCGGTGCCAGCCTGCACCTGATCGAACCGCTCGGGTTTGAACTCAGTGACCGCAGGCTGCGCCGGGTTGGCCTGGATTACCATGAATATGCCAGCGTCCGCCGTTACGCCAGCCTGGGAGAGTACCTGCTACAGCATGGTTTTCCGGACCTTGTGGCCTGTTCTACCAAGGCGACGAAAAACTATACGGATTACCGGTTCAAACGGGGGACGAGTCTCCTGTTCGGCCCTGAAACCAGGGGTCTGCCGCAGGCACTGCTCGATTCGCTGCCATCACAGGACTGTTTGCGGATTCCGATGACCGGCAATGGCCGCAGTCTGAACCTGGCCAATTGTATCGCCCTGGCACTTTACGAAGCTTGGCGCCAGCACGGATTTGCGGGCAGTGTATGAGGGTTGGCCGTGATCTGTACCGGTCATTAACAAGCTGTGGATAAACAAAAAAATTTGTTTTAAATTCAGTAAATTGAATTGTTAGTAAGTCAAGACCCGGCAGCACCCCGCGGTTTTTGCAGCCTGTTGTCGTGGCACTGCCTTGTGCTACGCCCTGCCTTGCATTCGCCTGTTTGTTCCGTCTCACTACCCTTCTACTGCGACGGTGCAATGGCACGCCCTGGCTGGTTTTCACTCGGTCGGCGTGCTCGACCATAGTGTCGACTATGCCTGCGCGCTCCTCGGTCGCGAAAGCCAGTCATGCCACACCCTTGCACCGTCTCGCTACGAACGTTGGTGAGAAATGCGGGCTAGTGGTCGTCGTGTCCTCCACCTTCGACTTCGTCGACATCGACCTGCCCTGTCAGCCGGCGGCGGATATGTGACCAGCTGATCCCCGTGGTCAGTATCGCCGACATGATGATCAGCCCGAGCCAGGTCAGCAGCTTGTCATTCGTCAGGCTGATGTTGAAATAGTGAATGATCAGCCATAAAAACGTGCCAAAAAAAGCGGTTGTCAGCAAAAAGCCCCATACTCCGAGTGACCTTGCCGTAGCACGAACAAAAATCGCCCAGCCGATGATCAGAACTATGCCCAGGAACAGTTTTTCGACCCTGAATCCGGACTCATCGAACACCCAGCTGACATAGGACATGCCGGTTGGATTGTAGGTCGTCAACACCAGTACCAGCGCAAACAAAAACCGGATACCGATACCTGACCAGCTGATTGCCTTACTTGCCATCTTAGCGACTCTCCATTACTGCGAATTTTCCGGTATCTTACCATATTTGCCCGTGCAGCCTGAAAAAATACTTACAAACTGTGCTGACAGCACGGTGGGGTTTTCGCGGGGCCGCTGACAAAAACCGATTTTAATATATACTTTTTGTAGTGACCCAAGTCTATCCAATACTAACAAAACCAGTTGGGCCGTGATTTTTGTAACGTCATGAATTACCTTTAGATTTATTTAGGAGTCCCCGTATGGCAAAAAGGAAAACAACTGGAAGCAAAACGGCCGGTGCGGCAAAGACCGGCAGAAGCGCGGCGAGCAAGTCCGGAGTGGCGACGAAGACAGCAGCCAAGTCTGCGAAACCTGCTGCGACCAGAAAAAGTACCGCAAAACCAGCCGGTTCCGGGAAAACTGGCACTAAGACCGGCGAAACCGGTACGCAGCAACCGATGCTCGTTTCCCCGGAGCAGCGGATCAAGATGATTGCCGAGGCGGCTTATTATAATTCGATCAATAACGGGCAATCCAACGAGGTCGAAAACTGGTTGCAGGCAGAAGCACAGATAGATCAACAGGTTCGCATCGCCCCTTGAGCGGAGATTTCATTCCAGGGAAGTGCGTTGCATGCGCACTTTATCTTTGAGTTTGATTGAAGAACCCCGCTGGTGAAGCAGGGGTTCGTTGATTTATGCGCCGCATACAGTACCTGTTCGCTTTGTAGTGCATTGTGCATGGTACTGGGGCGGGTTCAGGCAGTCTCGTCCTTGATGTTTCGGCGGAACAGGCTTTGGACCGCGGTTTTCGGGTCCTTGCCGTCGTACAGAATCTTGTAGACCTGTTCGGTAATCGGCATATCGACACTCAAGGTCACCGACATCTGGTAGACGGACTTTGCGGTCTTGATGCCTTCGACCACCTGGCCGATTTCGGTTTGCGCTTGGGCATGTGACTTGTTCTGTGCGATCGCCAGGCCGAAGCGCCGGTTGCGTGACAGGTTGTCGGTGCATGTCAGGACCAGGTCGCCAAGCCCGGCCAGCCCCATGAACGTCTCCTTTTCTGCACCCATCCGTGTGCCGAGGCGGATGATTTCGGCCAGTCCCCGGGTGATCAGCGCAGCCCGTGCATTGGCGCCGAACTCGAGTCCGTCGGAAATACCGGCGGCGATCGCGAGTACATTTTTGACCGCGCCGCCGATCTCGACACCGATGACATCGGTGCTGGTATAGGCGCGGAAGTTCGTGTTGTGCAGCAGTTTCGCCAGCCGGACTGCAAAGTCGTGTGAGCGTGAGGCGACGGTCATCGCGGTCGGCAAGCCCTGGGCGACCTCCTGGGCGAAGGTCGGTCCGGACAGCACTGCATAGTCAATGGTGTCACCAAACAGCTGTTCGACGACCTGGTGCAGCAGCCGGCTGGTCTGTTCTTCAAAGCCTTTGGTGGCCCAGGCCAGGTACCTGGTTCCCGGCAGGCATTGTCTGACCTCGGCCAAGACCTGGTGAAAAGCATGACTGGGGACCGCCAACAGGATGATCCCGCAGCCGGCCAGGTCGGTCAGCGCGGTGGTTGGCTGCAGTTTGTCCGGCAGCGTGATACCCGGCAGGTAGCGCTGGTTGCAGCGCTGTAGCTGCATGGTTTCTATGTCTTCAGTATTGTTTCCCCACAGGTGCGTCGGGGTGCCGTTGGTGGCAAGCAGGATTGCCAGTGCCGTGCCCCATGAGCCTGCACCGACAATGCCGATACTTGAGTTCCTGTCGCAGGGGGCGTCAGTCATGCCTGCCGCATGCGCCACAGGAAAATATGCTGCAGCTGTTCACGGATGAGTCGGCAGGGTTTCGCAGGCCTGTATTGCTTGTCCATACTGTACCCTTGCGCCGTCTCGCTACGAACGGTGGTGAGAAATGGGCGCTAGTGCTGTGTCGAGGCCTGTGCTTCATCGTTGACCGACTGTGAATAGATGGTCTCGAAATTCTGGTGGTCCAGCAGCAATGGTGGAAAGCCGCCTTTTGAGATCGCCGCAGACAGTGCCTCCCTGGCATAGGGATAGAGTTGTGTCGGGCAGAAGATGCCGAGCGCGGCATCGAGCAGCGGCTGATCGAAACCACACATTTCAAAAACCCCGGCCTGGTGCACTTCAGCCAGGTACATGGTCTTGTCCCCGATCTTCGCGGTCACGGTGATCGACAAGACGACCTCGTGCAGGTTTTCCGCCTCCAGCGGATGGCCGCCGTAACTCAGGCTGACTTCGATTTCCGGCTCACCGGACTCATTGAAGATTTCCGGTGTGTTGGGCGACTCGAACGACGAGTCCTTGAGGTAGATCTTCAGCACCGAAATGGTCTGGTTCCCGTGGTCGGTGTCATTGGTCTCAACTGTATCGTTCATATAATTCTCTCTATCTTCTATATCGTATTTTCGATCCAGCGGCGCAGGCTGGGCAGGTCCATTGCGCCCGACTGGCGGTCTATTTCCTTGCCGTGCTTGAACAGGATCAGGGTGGGAATACCACGAATCGAATATTGTCCCGCCAGCGCCTGGTGTTGGTCACTGTTTACTTTCAGAAAGCGGACTCTCGGTTCAAGTTGTGCCGCAGCCTGGGTAATCACTGGACCAAGTATTTTACATGGTCCGCACCAGTCTGCCCAGAAATCGACGATCACCGGGATGTCGTTTTTCTGCAGGTGCTTGGAAAACTGTGTGCCGTCGACATCGACGGCCTGCCCGGTAAACAGTGGCTGGTGACACTTGCCGCAATTGGCTGACGCAGCGTTTTTGTCCGCGGGTATTCTGTTGATGCCACCACAGTGGGGGCAGACGATATGCAGTGCTTCCATTGGTTGACCGGTTTACTTGACCAGAATAAGATTGTCGCGCTCCCAGGCCATGATACCGCCGCGCAGATTATGCAAGGCCTCGAAACCTTCTTTCTCGAGCTGTTTGCAAGCCTGTGCAGAGAAGTTGCCGGACCTGCAATACACGATCACCGGCTTGTTCTTGTATTTCTGTAGTTTCGTCGCCTGGCTGCCAAGGCTTTGGTAAGGGATATTGATTGCGTTGGTCAGGTGCCCTTTCTTGTATTCGACTTCCGGACGCACGTCCAGCACCACGGCTTTTTCCTTGTTGATCAAATTGACGGCCTCGGTCGGGCTGACCTCGTTGAAACGCCTGCCGTAACGCTGGATCTCGTGGATGATCCACATCACGATCAGGGCAACGAAGATGCCGCTGAGAATAGGATTTTTAGCGATGAATTCTGATAGTTCCATTGTGTTTTAAACCATTGTAGTAGCAAGCCCGGCGGCATTTTGCCGAACGGGCATTCAGGCTCTCAAGCCATAAAGATAGGGATGAAAAAAGACGATTCAAGGATGCTTTGTACCATTATTCGACGGCACAGGCAATTTCCCCGTTGCCGGGTGTAACTTAAAGGGTCAATCCGCCCTGTTGCGGCTGGCCGTCGCTGCTCAGTTTTCCTCGGCAGAGCAGAACACTTCCCGCATCATCCCGATCAAGCGCAATGTCCGTGGATCCCCCACCCGGTAATACACCCTGTTGGCGTCTTTACGCGACGACAGAATTCCCTTGTCGCGTAGAATTGCAAGGTGCTGCGAGATATTGCTCTGTGATGTTCCGACATATTCCACGATATCCTGTACACTCACTTCCCTGTCACCCAGCGTACAGAGGATTTTCAGTCGTAACGGGTGGGACATTGCTTTCAAAGAACGGGAGGCCCGGTCTATATCATCGTCATGCGTGATCAATAGTTCGGCAGTTACACTCATTAACTAATTCCTGTTTCACTTTGATGTTGGGGCAGCGTTGGATTTAGAGTAATTGGTGCTGCCCTTTATAAGTGGAACATTATACAATAATGTTGTGTTTGTGAAGCTTTTATTTACAGCGGCACGCATTTATTTTGCGGTAAATACGGTACTAAAATAGTGTTTTTAGCGTAAATTCGCTATTAGCCACAAAATAAGTTAGACTTTGTCTAAAGGCGAAGGTATGAAGATCGTTGTTTCGGCTCAGATAAGTAACGGAAAATATTGAAAAAATGTCAGATAGCACAGGCCCTTATGTATTGACAGTTCTTGATGGCTGGGGTTACAGTGAAAATGAAGATCACAACGCAATTCTACAGGCACGCAAGCCGAACTGGGACCATCTCTGGCAGCGGCATTCCCATACATTGATTCAGACATCCGGTGCAGCCGTCGGCCTGCCCAGCGACCAGATGGGGAATTCCGAAGTCGGGCATCTGAACCTCGGGGCCGGGCGCGTCGTCTACCAGGAATTCACCAGGGTGAGCCGGGCGATCAAGACCGGCTCATTTTTTATCAATACCACGCTGACCGGCGCTGTCGATCAGGCACTCGAGCAGGGTAAGGCGGTTCATGTCATGGGCCTGCTGTCTCCCGGCGGCGTTCACAGCCACGAAGAGCATATTCATGCGATGGTGCAGCTGGCGGCTGAACGCGGCGTGGAAAAACTCTACCTGCATGCGTTTCTCGATGGCCGCGATACCCCGCCTAAGAGTGCGCTGACATCGATCCGGATGATGGAAGACAAGTTTACCGCACTGGGTAAAGGCCGTTTCGCGTCGATCATCGGCCGCTACTATGCGATGGATCGTGACCGGCGATGGGCCCGGGTCAAGTCCTGTTACGACGTGATTACCCAGGGTAAGGCGGACTACACGGCGCCCGACGCGGAAACCGGGCTGGCGATGGCCTATGAGCGCAGTGAGACGGATGAGTTCGTGCAGGCGACCGCAATCGTTGCCGATGGCGGCGAACCGGTCAGGATGCAGGACGGCGATGTGATCGTGTTTATGAACTACCGTTCGGACCGGGCGCGGGAAATCACCCGGCCTTTTATCGAGCCGGATTTCGATGGTTTCGAATGCGAAGTCCGGCCAAAGCTGGCGGCGTTCGTCAGCCTGACAGAGTACAGCAACGACTTCAATATCCCGGTCGCGTTTCCACCGGAGCCGATGAACAATGTGTTCGGTAAGTACCTGTCGAAACTCGGCATGCACCAGCTGCGGATAGCCGAGACCGAAAAGTATGCGCATGTGACCTTTTTCTTCAATGGTGGAGAGGAGGAGCCTTTCGATGGTGAGGACCGGATACTGATTCCATCGCCGTCGGTGTCCACCTATGACCTGAAACCGGAAATGAGCGCGTTTGAAATGACCGACAGGCTGGTCGAGGCAATCGAGTCGCGCAAGTATGATGTGATCATCAGTAACTACGCAAATCCCGACATGGTCGGGCATACCGGTAATTTTGCCGCAACCGTCAAGGCGATCGAGGCCCTGGATCAGTGTCTTGGCAGGGTTTACCAGGCGATACAGAAAACCGGCGGCACCTGGTTGATTACCGCCGATCACGGTAATGCAGAAAAGATGCTCGGCGACGATACCGGCCAGGCGCATACTGCACACACACTGAATCCTGTGCCCTTTATCTGCGTCGGTGCCGATGTCAGGCTCGCGAGCAATGGTGTGCTTGCCGATGTCGTGCCAACGATGATAGATTTGATG
>JALUUZ010000175.1 GCA_027021095.1 Gammaproteobacteria bacterium | reverse complement strand
TTTCTTCCGGCCGGTGATCCGTGAGCTGTACTTGGTGCGCGCATGGGACGGTAAAGGAATCATTCACCCGGATAAAAGTCCGGAATATCTCAGGCATCTGCTGGCGCCGTTGCTGAGTGAATACCAGCAGGTTTCTTCCGTGTTGCTGGCGGACTCTCATGGGCATGAGTTTATGCTGTTGCGTAAGAACTCCCGTTGGCTGAACAGGGTGACGAAAAGGGATCAGTGGAAGAACAAGGTCCTGTGGTACGAATGGTCTTCGGGGCAGCCGCCGGTGCAACGCTGGCAGCAGTCGGATTACGATCCCCGGACCCGTCCCTGGTACAAGGGCGCGCTCAAACGTTACCGCGCCAACCGTGTGTCCAGCCCGGCGAAACCGGGCAGGGAGAATATCTACTGGACCAAGCCGTATATATTTCATACTACACGTCAGCCGGGTCTGACTGCGTCGATTGCGTATGACATGGGGAACGGCGTAAAACGTGTCGTTGGTGTCGATATCCTGCTCAGCGAGATCACCAGGTTTACCGCGGCGCTGAAGCTCGGCACCAACGGTAAGGTTGCGGTTATGACCGATGACCTGAAGATGATCGGTTTACCGCGCAGCAGGCAGTCGGCAGGCGGCGCAGTGCATTCGGAACTGCTCAAGACACCTGCACAGCTGAAAGACCCGTTGATCCATGACGCATTTGTCGCGTTTACGAAGGCGCGGCGTAAGAAACCGTCCTATTCCGGGCCGTTCCGGTTTAAAAGCAGTGCCAAGGTGTGGATCGGCGAGTTTCGGCATTTTCGGTTGTCACCACAGCACAGCCTGTGGATCGCCGCCATGGCACCGGAAGACGATTACATCGGCGGGTTATGGCGCCTGCGTATCTGGATCATCGTGGTGACTGTACTGGTGATGGCGATCGCGATATTCCGCGCGTTTATGCTCGCCAAGGGGTACAGCAGGCCGATCGGGATCCTGGTCAAGCAAAGTGAGCGGATCAGCCGTGGGATGCTGTATGAAGGTGAAAAGATCGACTCGTCGATTACCGAGGTCGAACGTCTGGCCGAGGCACATGAAAAAATGCGGGTTGCGCTGACTTCGCTGTTACGTCTCGAGCGTGACGTGCAACTGGCCCGGCAGATCCAGCAGAATACATTTCCAACCGATCTTCCACAGCTCAAGGGGTTCGAGCTGGGAGCCTGGAGCCAGCCTGCGGACGAGACAGGGGGGGATACCTACGATGTGATCAGCTACGTCCGTTGTCCCGAAGAAGGCAGGGTATTGATCACTGACCAGGATCCAGAATGCGCGGTGCTGCTGATGGCGGACGCGACCGGGCACGGGATCGGCCCGGCCCTGTCGGCCAGCGAGGTCCGGGCGATGCTGCGCATGGCGGTCAGAAACGGCCAGGACCTGGCGACCATGGCGCGCCATATCAATGAGCAGTTGTGCCAGGACCTGCACGCCGGGCGGTTTATCACCTGTTGGCTTGGCGTGCTGGACAGTAGTGACTTTTCGTTGACCAGCTTCAGTGCCGGGCAGGCACCGTTGTTGTACTACAGTGCCGCGGACCGCCAATGCAGGGTGATTCCGGCAGATACCTATCCATTGGGTATCACCAGCGAGCTGTCAGTGCAGATCGCACCGCCGTTGCAACTGGCACCGGGAGACCTGTTCGTAGTCATTTCCGATGGTATCCTTGAAGCCGTCAATGCCGCCAACGAGCAGTTCGGACAACAGCGGGTCATCGATATCCTGCAGCGGCACAGCCAGCAGTCATGCAGCCAGATTCTGTTCGAACTCAGGCAGGCCTTGTTGACTTTTACCGGCGATGTCAGCGCGACCGATGACAGGACCTTGGTGTTGATCAAAAGGACCTGATGCGTTTGACTTGTCGTGGTGTTGGTGCGTACAACGCACCTTACTGGTCTATAATGATATATTATCTGGCTGCTTTCTCTTGCTGTGGGTGCCTGCGCGGTGCGCACCAAGAAACATTTCTGGTTTGTCGCGGTATTGGTGCGTACAGTGTGTCCAACAAGGAATGAGTGTTGGTTGTGGAAATCAAGCAAAAACTTGCGTTAGAGATACTGCGTTTGTCCCCGGACGCCATTATCGTTCTCAACCGCTTTCAGAATATCGTGATCTTCAATCATGCCGCAGAACGCATTTTCGGTCATTCGGTGGACGAGGTGCTGGGCGAACCGGTCGCTATACTGATACCGGAACGCTACCGCGAGATACACCACAGGCATGTCGCGGATTTTTCATCGCCACAGGGCCGCTTCGTCGAAATGGGCCAGCGCCGCACGATCTACGGTCTGCGCAAGAACGGCGAGGTGTTTCCCGCCGAGGCGTCTATTTCCGAATTGCCGGTGAATGGTGAGAAGTACTGGATCGCCGTGTTCCGCGACATCAGTGACCGCTTGCAACGGGAACAGGAGTTGAAAAAGGCCAACAGTGACTTCCGGCTGTTGCTCGAGGCGGTGGGCGAAGGGATTTTCAAACTCGATCCGGATGGCAGGTGTTCATTGATCAATCCCGTCGGCGCAGGGTTGCTGGGTTATTCAAGTCCGGACGAACTGTTGGGCAGGGACATGCATGAGTTGATCCAGCACCGCCGGGCTGATGAGTCTCCTTTCCCGAAACAGCAAAGCAGGATACTGCAGACGTTGCATACCGGTCACCAGTTGCATGTGACCGATGAGATATTCTGGAAGGCTGATGGAAGCCGGATGGCGGTCGAGTACCGTGCACATCCGATTCGTGAAGATGGCCGCGTCGTCGGCGTGGTGGTGACCTTCAATGACATTACCGCACAGAAGGAACTGAGTGAACGCTATGCGTTTATGGCACAGCATGATATGTTGACGAAGCTCGCCAACCGCGTGTTGTTCCAGGACCGGCTGGAATCAGCCATGGCACGTATGCGGCGGTATCAACGGGGGTTTTCGC
>JALUUZ010000174.1 GCA_027021095.1 Gammaproteobacteria bacterium | reverse complement strand
GAATGGCCAATAAATAGTCAGTTGCTCCTCTGCCGTTCGGGCGGGAGTGCAGGCTGCCGGCCTGGTGTCGTCTTATCGTCAGTATCTAGCATCCAAGAGGACTACAATGGAAAACAGAACAGAAGAAAACAAAGCTGAAGAAAACAAGGCTGGAGAAAATACCACCGCCAAGGCAGGCCAGGATTCGTTGGTGAATGAAGCAGCTGAAAAGATCATTTCAGATGTCAAGAAGTTTCATACCCTGTCACTGGTCGGGCTTGGCCTGGTGGCGGCGTTTCTGGTCTTCATGTTCGTGGACGCGTTTAATTTCCGTTGGTGGCTGATGCTGCCTATCGCCGGCGTTGGCGGGTTTATACTTTACCGCCAAAATGCAGACACCCGGGGATTTGAGCAGAAAGCCTGCTACTATGGAATGATCGTGTTGCTGGTATTGTTTGTAGTACGTGATATTTCGATGGCCAATCGCTACCGCAGTGCGACACTGGCCAGTGCGCCGCTGACCGGGAAGCTGGCGTCGATTCAGGCTACACTTGACAGGTGTATCGAAAAACTGGGAAGCAAGCCAGCGAAAAAATAGGGGTGTCATGCAAACCAAACAGTTGCCAACCGGGGCGACCGGGCCAAAGATCCTGGTCGTCGATGATTCCAAGCTGATTCGCATCGCGGCAAACAAGATCCTTGAGTCCGACTACGAGGTGCTGCTTGCCAGCGACGGCGAAGAAGCCTGGGAGATGATCAGCACCGATCAGGGTATTCGCGTGGTCTTCTCTGATTTGACCATGCCCAGGCTGGATGGTTTTGCATTGCTCAAACGTTTGCGGCAGTCCGAGGACCCCTATCTGCATGGTTTGCCGCTGATCATCATGACCACGGACGGTGATGACGAGACCAGGCGCGAGACGGCGTTGCGTCTCGGGGCTACCGATTTTATTTCCAAACCGTTTAACTCGATCGATCTGAAGGCACGGGCCAAGGCGCATGCCGCCATCGAATCGATTACGCGTGAGCTAAAGAACAAGGCAGCGCAGCTCGAGCGTAACAGCAGCCGTGACCCGCTGACCGGGCTGAAGAATCGCAGCTATTTTGTCGAAAAACTATGGCAGGACTGTTCCTACTCTGCCCGCCACCGCGCACCGTTGTCCGTGCTGCGAGTCGATATCGATGGTTTCAACCAGATTTTCGTTCAATCCGGCAGAGAGGCGGCGAACCGGGTGATCACCCGGTTGTCGGAAAAGATCACGCCGTGTTTGCGTGACGAGGATACAGCGGCCCGTATCGGTTTATCCACCTTTGTGATTTCAGCGCCCGGATCGACTTTACCGGAGGCGCAAGGCCTGGCACAGAAAATCATCGACCAGGTCGGGACTATGCAGGTCAGGTTGGACGATGAGGCAGTGCCGCTCAGCCTGTCGATCGGTGTGGTCTCCCCGGTATTGGAAAACAAGAAGTTCAGGACCGAAGACATCCTGCAGCAGCTGGAACAGGAGTGCATGCAGGCAATGGAACAACAGGGAAGCAGTATCGTGCCCGCACCGCGAGCGGATACTGAAAACGGCCAACGGGATGAGGCAGCCCCAGCAGCGGAGATCAGCATAGACCAGGCACTGGCGCTGATCGAGGCAGGCCAGGCTGCCCGGGTGCGCAAAAGTCTTCCTGAACTGATCAGGCGTATCCAGCCGTTGATTCAGCTTGCTGAGCAGCAGGATACTGCGGACGGCGAATGAGCAAGCCGGCGCGTTTGTCTATCCGGCTGGTCGTCGCTGCGGTTGCCGTCTTGTTGCTTGTCATTGTCTATAACACCCTCAGGCTCTCGTCGCGTGAGTTCACTGCAGTCGAACAGTCGCCTGCGCCGGTCGATACCAGGTTGCTTGGGCAGCAACTTGCCACCTTGGTAAGAATCAAAACGGTTTCGGCACAGACCGGAACAGACTCGGCGGTGTTCACCGATTTCTACCAGGCCCTGCGGCGCATGTACCCGCGTGTGCACCAGCAGCTCGATGTCAAGGTCGTGAACCGGTACAGTCTGCTCTATACCTGGCGCGGCTCCGATCCCGCGTTGCGGCCGATTCTGCTGCTGGCACACATGGATGTCGTGCCCGCACCCGAGGCGAAGCGCTGGCAGCACGCGCCGTTTTCCGGCAGGATCGTAGCGCAGTCTGTCTGGGGCCGGGGGACACTGGACGACAAGGCCAGTATCGCTGCGATTTTCCACGCGCTTGAAGCATTGCTTGGCAGCGGTTACCGGCCGGCACGTACTGTGATCATCGCATTGGGGCATGATGAGGAAACCGGTGGACACCAGGGTGCCCGGCAGCTTGCACGCATGTTGCAAGCGCAGGGGGTGCGGCCCTTGTTTGTACTCGATGAATGGAGTCCGGTCATCAGTCAGGGCCTGCTTGGTATCGAGCAGCCGGTGGCACTGATCGGGATTGCCGAAAAAGGCTATATGAATGTACGGTTGTCTGTCAGCCTGCAGCCAGGGCATGCCTCGCGGCCACCGCGCCGCACGGCGATCGGCCGGCTGGCAAGTGCGTTGGTCAGGGTGGAGAAACGGCCGATGCCGCCAAGCTACCGCTATCCAACCCGTGCGATGTTAGAACAGTTGGCACCAAAGGCATCGTTGCTGACACGGGTAACGGTTGCAAATCCATGGCTGTTCGAGCAGGTCATCCTGGACAGGCTGGGCCGTTACCCGGCGACCAATGCAGCGATTCGCACGACTTTTGCGGCGACCTTGTTGCGTGCCGGAAACAAGGAGAATATTCTTCCGGGCGAAGCGTCCGCACTGCTCAATATCAGGCTGTTGCCCGGCACGGATTCCCGCCGGGTGCTGGATTATCTGCGGACTGTCATCGATGACGAGCAGGTCAAGATCACAGCCGTTGGCCAGCCGGTCGAGGCCTCGGCGATCGCTTCAGACACTTCCCGGGTGTATTCCGGACTTGCC
>JALUUZ010000173.1 GCA_027021095.1 Gammaproteobacteria bacterium | reverse complement strand
CATCAAAATGCCGTCTGTGTTCGACATGCAGGATCAGGGTGAAAGCAGCCTGAAAAATGCCCTGCCGTGGGCCCGGATTCCGCCGACCCGGTATTACGAAAGCCATATCTCCGAGGTCGGCCTGACGCGTGCGCGTGCCAAGCACAGGCGCAGGATACGCAGCCAGGAAGGCTTCAAGTATTTTCGTTTGCTCGCCAAGACACTGAAAAAGATAAAGAAACAGACGACAGTGACATTGCTCGAGAGTAAACGCAAGCTCGAACGGAAAAAGCGTGAAGCGGAACGGCTGGAAAACGAGAACAAGCTGCGGATCGCGCTTGGCATGAAGCCGTTGAGCAAGGAAGCAGACAAGAAAGAGAAAGACGATGCCGACGACAACAACAATGATCCGGCACAGAAAATCCTGCTGCAGGAAGCGGTGCGTGTGCTGGCCGATTATATCGTATTGTCGAACCCCAAGGTCGAAGCGATCGTCGACCGCAGGGGAAATCGCGAACTGCCCAACTGAAACACCATCGGCGGTGGTGGAAACCCGGCACAGCGTCGCAAGGTCTCATCCAGGGTGCGCGCCCGGCGCAGCCTGGACGATTTAATTCCTTCAATTACAATGATTTATGGGTATCCTGTTGGGGGGTTCGCAATGCCCGTCCCAGTCCCTGCCGATGTGTAACGAGGCAACCATAACTTTTATTTTTCCATGATAAAATGTTATGATTACGCCCTTCAAATTTTGCTTAACAATTGTGCGAGGCACACATGGCGGATCGTAGACTACAAGTATTTCATACTGTAGCAAGGCTTTTGAGTTTCACTAAAGCTGCAGAAATCCTTCACATGACACAACCTGCGGTCACTTTTCAGGTGCGGCAACTGGAAGAGCATTTCAACACCCGGCTGTTCGATCGTACCCACAACCGGATCAGCCTGACCGAGGCGGGCAAACAGGTGTTCCGGGTGGCGGACAAGATTTTTGAACTCTATGCGGAAATGGAGGACGCGGTCCGCCAGGTTACCGGGGAAATCAGCGGTGCGCTGGTGATCGGCGCGAGTACCACGATTGCAGAGTATATGTTGCCGGCGCTGTTGGGTGACTTCAAGAACAATTACCCGGATGTCAATGTGCACCTGAAGGTTTCCAATACTGACGGTATAGTCTCGATGGTCGAGAACAACGACATTGATCTTGGTGTCGTCGAGGCACCGGTCGCAAACAAGAACCTGGTGGTCGAAACCTGCCGCAATGATCAATTGGTATTGATCACCCCGCCTGACCATTCGCTGTCCAAGCTGGAGTCCGTCGATATCAGGCAGATTAGCGAATACCCGTTTATTACCCGCGAGGAGGGCTCCGGTACGCGCGAGGTCATCGAGGAGTACCTGTCGAAAAATGGCGTCAATGTTACTGAAATGAAGATCTGCATGGAGCTGGGCAGCCCGGAGTCGATCAAGGGCGCGGTCGAGTCCAACATGGGGGTCTCGATCGTATCCAAAGCGACGATCGTCAAGGAATTGCAGCTCGGCTGCCTGGCGGCGATTCCGTTGGTGCCGCCGCTGGAACGCCCGTTTTCCTTCGTGCATCAGAAGCAGAAATTCAGGCACAGGGCAATGGACGAACTGTTGAACTTTGCGCGTGAGTATTGCAAAGAGCATGAACACGACGTAGTCTGAGATCGATGCTGCAGTCAGCGTTTTCGGCCCGGAAAAGTCAACGTGAGTCTTGCTGAGGACAAGAAAAAGCTTGCCCATATCGTTTCTTCCTTGAGCGAATCGCAGCGTGCGACCCTGCTCGAGTTTGCAGAATTCCTGTTGTCCAGGACGCCGGTGCCGGCAAGCAGGCCGGACCAGGATAAGACGTTACAAAAGCCTGAACCGATTCCCCGCCCTGAGCAAGAGACAGTGATCAATGCGATTAAACGCTTGTCTAAAACCTATACAATGTTGGACAAGGCCAAGTTATTAAATCATACTTCTTCTTTAATGAGTCAGCACATCATGCAGGGCAGAGCGGCGGCAGAAGTAATCGATGAACTGGAAAAGGTGTTTGCGGAATACTATCAGGCCTATGTCGAAACAATACAGGAATAATCCATGGACGTCGTGAAACGTTGGTTTCAACGGTATTTCTCCGATCCCCAGGTCGTGATTCTGGTATCGATCATCGTGATCGCATCGGTCGTTATCTACAGTGTCGGCAATATTCTTGCACCGGTGTTGACCAGCCTGGTGGTCGCCTACCTGCTGCAGGGGCCGATCAAGGTCTTGGAGCGTATCGGTATTCCGAGCTTTATTGCGTTGACCTTCGTCTATATTATTTTTCTGGCAGTCATGATCTTCGTACTGGCATGGCTGATCCCGGAGCTGATCTTTCAGCAGATCCCGAAATTCTTCAAGCTGGTGCCGGACGTGATCAAGGAGCTGACCACCTGGCTCGAGGGGATAGGCGCCAAGTATCCTGGCATCATTTCCAACAAGACGATTACCACGATCATCGACAAGATCGATAATGCCATTACGCAGCTTGGGGGGATGATACTCGAATCTTCCTGGGGCTCGGTCAAGGCGGTGGTCTCAGTGGCCGTGTTTATCGTACTGGTGCCGATGTTGGTTTTTTTCTTTCTGAAAGACAAGCAGGATATCATCGACTGGGTTCGCAGTTATTTTCCAAAGAATATCGATCTGACCAGCACTGTCTGGCATGATTTGAATACACAGATCGGTAATTATATTCGTGGCAAGATTTTTGAAATCATGGTGGTCTGGATCGCCACTTATATCGGTTTCTACCTGCTCGACATGCCGGTCCCCCTGCTGTTGGCCGGGATGGTGGGGCTGTCGGTGTTGATTCCGTATATCGGTGCCGTGGTCGTGACCATTCCAGTGGTGTTGATCGCATACGGCAATTTCCACGGCTTTACTCCTGAGTTCTGGTGGGTGATCGGTGTCTATGC
>JALUUZ010000172.1 GCA_027021095.1 Gammaproteobacteria bacterium | reverse complement strand
CAGGTCTGCCACGTCAGAAGTGCGAACAAGATCTTCAGCCGCCTGATCGCCGACAACCTGTTTATCAACAAGCACGCTGCAGCCAGGACCACCTACAGTTACCAGCCGTTGTTTCGCGAGTTCCTGCGTCAGCGTGCACGCGAAACCCTGGGTAAATACGAGCTCATCGACCTGACCCGTGAGTCCGCGATTCACCTGGCCGAACGCGGGGAGCTGGAACATGCGTTCGAACTTTTTCAGCAGGTCGAAGACTGGCACTCGATCGCAAAACTGGTCACCGCCCAGGGTGTACACCTGGTCGAGCGTGGCCAACACAGCACGCTGAAAGAATGGATAGAAAAAATTCCCGACCATGTTATGTCGATCACCCCGTGGCTGCAATACTGGGCCGGTGTCGCCCAGCAGCCGTTCAACAGGCAACTGAGCCGCAAGTACTATACCCAGGCCTACGAGCAGTTCAAAAAATCCAGTCATCAGCATGGCTTCTGTATGGCCTGGTGTGGTGTAGTCGAGACCTATATCCTTGAATGGGGCAACTTCAAACCACTCGACTACTGGATCGGCGAAATGGAAGCCGCGCTGGCGACACAGCAGGAGTTTCCTGACATCGAAACCGAAGCCCGGGTCGCCGCCGGGATGTTCAGCGCATTGATGTACCGCCAACCCGATCATCCACGGATCGAACACTGGCGACAACGCCTGCACGACCTGATTCTGCAACTGCGTGACAGCCGTCTGCAGATCAGGATGGGATACCAGCTGTTCTTCTATTATACGGTCTGGCTTGGCGACCTGGCCAAGGCCGGCCTGTTGGCGAAATTGCTGCGCCCCGGCAAAGGCACGGCTCTCGAGTCGACCACGCATACCCTCTGGTATGCACTCGACAGCCTGTACCTTTGGAAATGTGGCGAACACAAAAAGAGCCTACAGGCAGCCGAAAAAGGGCTGGCACTGGCCGAGGACAGCGGTTTTCACACCTGGGATGCACTGCTTTATTCAGCCGCCGTGTATGCCCTGTTGTCATTGGGAGACCAGCAGCGGGTACAGGAGTACCTCGAATCGATCGCTGCATCGCTCGACCCGAAAAGACTCTGGGATGTCGCCCACTACCATTACCTGCTGGGCCGGTTGTGCTGGTTCAACGGCGACACACATGAAGCCCTGGTACATTGTGAAACCGGGCTCAGGGCCGCGACCGCATCCGGCGCGCCTTACGCGGAAGCATTGCTGCGTACCGTCTATGCACCGGTACTGTTCCAGACCCGGCAAAAGGAAAAGGCCGTCGCGGTCAACAACCTGTTGCGCGACAAGGCCAGGAAGATGCATGCCCGCAACATGCTGTTTATCGCCCTGGCTTCCGAAGCGGAATTTGCATTCCACGCCAAATCGGTAAAGCGTGCAACCAACGCACTGCGCCAGGCCTTCACTATCGCACGCGAACAGGAACTGATCAAACATGCATTCTGGTGGCCGCCGGTGATGGTCAGGCTGTGTGCCAAGGCACTGGAATACGAGATTGAAACCGAATTCGTCAAAAAGGTGATCCGCACCCATCGGCTGATCCCTGACACGCCTCCGTGGCATCTCGCCAACTGGCCCTGGGCGATCCGGGTCCGGACCCTGGGCGGCTTTTCCCTGACAGTCGACGACGCCCAGATCACCCTGTCAGGCAAATCCAACAAGCGTCCGATCAACCTGTTGAAGGTCATTCTCGCACTGGGCGGCGAACAGGTAGGCCAGGACAAGGTCATCGAAGCCATGTGGCCCGATGCCGAAGGAGACAGCGCCAGGCAGTCACTGCACACGACGCTGCACCGGCTGCGCAAACTGCTGGGGGATGACGCCATCTCACTGAACGCGGGTTATCTGTCTATCAACCCACGGCTGGTCTGGATCGATTTTATCGCTTACGAGTCTGTCGCCGAACTGGCCTGCAAAACGATGAAACTGGTACCGTCCAAGGAAAACAGGCAGCACTTGGCAAACCTGACAGCACAGGTCCATGAACTCTACAAGGGTGATTTTCTGGCCGCTGACGCTGAACATGCCTGGCTCCTGAACAGGCAGCAGAAGCTGAAAACCAGCTTTATCCAGCTGATGCTCGATCTGGGCGATTTCTGGCAGAAACAGGCCCAGCCGGAACAGGCGATCCGCTGCTACCAGCATGGCCTTGAAATCGACAATGTGTCCGAAACCATGTACCAGCAGCTGATCAATCTCTACCATCGACTCGACCGCAACGCCGATGCAGTGGCGGTATTTCAACAATGCCGCAAAAACCTGTCAGACCACCTTGGTGTTTCGCCATCACCAAAGACCATCGAGCTCTATAAACGTATCGAAGCGGCCAGTGCGGCAGATATCGAAGGCTGACACACCGGATCGTGCAGCGGAAAACGGGGATGGCAGATAAAAAAATGGGGCCGGGCGGCCCCATAATTACAGCAGTGAAGGCTATTTACTGCGGCTTGAAAACCGGCTCCTCCGACAGTACTCAGAACGTGTGTTCACAAGTAAAGCCGCAGTAGCCTGCCTTGTGCTGCAGCCCCATGACAACATGGGGGTCCACCTCCAGCTCACCCAAAATCATCTAAACAGTGAGCCGGATGCACCAGGAACGTTCCTGGTATAGTCCATCTTACGGATATAAACTTACAGATCACTTACAAAAGAGCCATTAGTTTGATTTCGGTTAACAGTCCACTAGGTGATCTCGTATACCAGAGTCTATCTGCCGACTGATGAACCGAGGCTGAACGACCACTGGCTTGCTGTTAATTCTGTCGCAGCAGCGAGCAGACTGGTTCAATCCTTTTTTGTGTATGGGTGGATCAAAACTGAGAAAAATTCCCACATTGGTGCTGACAACGCACCCAACCAATGTAAAGCACCCGGGGATCGCTTGGAGCCTGATCATTCTATATCATTCTATGTCGTGCATACCGCTACTGCC
>JALUUZ010000171.1 GCA_027021095.1 Gammaproteobacteria bacterium | reverse complement strand
GATCGTCACATCGTGCACATGGCTTTCGCGCATCCCGGCATTGGTCACGCGTACGAACTCCGGCTTGGTGCGCATCTCGTCGATCGTGCTGCAGCCGACATAACCCATGCTCGAGCGCAGCCCGCCAAGCAGCTGGTGGATGATGTTCACCAGCGGCCCCTTGTACGGCACCCGGCCTTCGATGCCTTCGGGCACGAGTTTCTCGGCGTCACTGTTTTCCTGGAAATAACGGTCGCTGGAGCCCTTCTGCATCGCACCCAGCGAGCCCATGCCGCGGTAGGACTTGTACGACCGGCCCTGGTACAGCTCGACCTCGCCCGGGGCCTCGTCGGTACCGGCGAGCAGGCTGCCGATCATGATCACATGGGCGCCGGCGGCCACCGCCTTGGAGATATCACCGGAAAAGCGGATCCCGCCGTCGGCGATCACCGGCACGTCGGTGTCCTTGAGCGCCTCGGCGACGTTCGAGACCGCGCTGATCTGCGGCACCCCGACCCCGGCGACGATACGGGTGGTGCAGATCGAGCCCGGGCCGATACCGACCTTGACCGCATCGGCACCGGCCTTGTACAGGTCGCTCGCCGCCGCGCCGGTCGCGATGTTGCCGCCGATCACCTGCAATGCCGGGTAGTGCTGCTTGATCCACTTGATCCGCTCGAGCACCCCGCGTGAATGACCGTGCGCGGTATCGACCACGACGACATCGACCCCGGCCTCGACCAGCACTTCGATCCGCTCCTCGGTCGCCTTCCCGGTGCCGACCGCGGCGCCGGCACGCAGGCTGCCGCTGCTGTCTTTACATGCGTTTGGATAGTCTTCGGACTTCTGGATGTCCTTGACCGTGATCATGCCACGCAGTTGAAAGTCGTCGTTGACCACCAGCACCTTTTCGATCCGGTGTTTGTGCAGCAGCTTCTGCACTTCATCACGCCCGGCGCCTTCGCGCACGGTGACCAGCTTTTGTTTCGGGGTCATGATCTTGGCGACCGGTTCGTCCATCCTGGTCTCGAAGCGCAGGTCGCGGCTGGTGACGATGCCGACTAAGTCTTCGCCTTCGACGACCGGCACGCCGGAGATCCGGTGCTCATGGGTCAGGTGCATGACCTCGCCGATGCTGATACCCGGCTCGACGGTGATCGGGTCCTTGATCACGCCGCTTTCGAATTTCTTGACCTTGCGCACTTCATTGGCCTGCTTGGCCGCGTCCATGTTCTTGTGGATGATGCCGATGCCACCCTGCTGCGCCAGCGCGATCGCCAGCCGGGCCTCGGTCACCGTGTCCATCGCCGCTGAGATCAGTGGAATATTAAGATGTATGTCACGAGTCAGTCGGGTTTCAAGCTGCACTTCAGACGGTAATACGCTGGAATGCGCCGGCAACAACAATACATCATCAAAAGTAAGTGCTTCTTGCACGACTCGCATAGGGCTGATGTCCTGAAATTGGTGGTTTACAACAAGCCAGCGGCATCTCGGCGGCTGACCGCGATTTTAACCGTACATTATAAAGCATAAAGAGCGGCTTTGCTGAAAAGCTGCTGGCACGGCCTGCGCAAAAAACGACCGGTATGGTCTGGGCATCGCATTTTATGCTTATTTACTATACTTGTTGATACCCCCCGGCCGCTGCCACACGGCACACGGCCGCCGGCGGCAAGCCCCTTGACCGATAACCAATGACTCGATGCAGCGTGGAGACGATTTATGAGCAAACGGATGACAAGGATGATTTTTTTGATCACTGTGCTGGCGGCCGCTCTGTCCACTGGCAGCTGGGCCGCAAAAAAAGACCGCACGAAGGTGACCAAGCAAAGCAGTGCGCGCCTGATCATGCAGGCGGTGCGCGGTTATACCGAGGTCGAAAAGCTCGGCTTCGCCTGGACCAATACCTATTCAGAGCTGATCTACCCTGCTAAAATGGCCTGGCGTAAAGGCAAATACAAAAAAGCGCAGTGGCTTGCCGAACAGGCGCTGCTGCATGTACGCATGGGCAAGGAACAGCAACGCCGCTCAGTCAACAGTGGTTTACTGCATTCCGGGCTTCTGCGCAGGTAGACGGGGACAGGACAAAGCCGGACAGACTGCTTGACCCGGCATGGAACGGCCGGGGTGCCGCTTGAGACCGTTGAATAAAACCACTGGACTAATAATCGCGCACTGATGGATAAAGACATCTACTCTGTCTCACGGCTCAATGCCGAAGTCAGAGCGGTACTGGAATCACGTTTCGGCAGCCTTTGGGTGGAGGCGGAAATCTCCAACCTTGCCAGGCCGGGCTCAGGGCACTTGTACTTCAGTCTCAAGGACGACCGTGCGCAGGTGCGCTGCGCGATGTTCCGTGGCCGCAACCGGCTGCTGCAGTTCACCCCCGAGAACGGCCAGCAGGTACTGGTGCATGCGCGCATCAGCCTGTACGAACCACGTGGCGATTTCCAACTGATCGTCGACACCATGGAGCCGGCCGGCCAGGGCGCGCTGCAGCAGGCGTTCGAGGCGCTCAAGCGCAAGCTGGCGGCCCAAGGCCTGTTCGACGCCGCACACAAACAACCCTTACCCGCTGTCCCGCAGGCGATCGGCATCGTGTCATCGGCCACCGGCGCGGCGCTGCGCGATATCCTGCATGTGCTGCAGCGGCGTTTTCCGCTGGCGCCGGTCTATGTCTACCCTGCACAGGTGCAGGGTGACGGTGCCGCACAGTCACTGATCCAGGCACTCGCGCTGGCAACCCGGCACCGGCAGTCTGAGGTGCTGATCCTGGCGCGCGGCGGAGGCTCGATCGAGGACCTGTGGGCGTTCAACGACGAGCAGCTGGCACGCGCGATCTTCGACTGTCCGCTGCCGGTCGTGACCGGCATCGGGCATGAGGTCGATTTTACGATTGCCGACTTCGTCGCCGACCTGCGCGCCCCGACCCCGTCGGCGGCAGCCGAAGCGGTGACCCCTGACCGCAGCGAACT
>JALUUZ010000170.1 GCA_027021095.1 Gammaproteobacteria bacterium | reverse complement strand
CTGAGTCTGCGCTGTCACTCGTGCCGGCCATTCCAATGGCAGGCCGTGTGCGTGAATCGCAATATCGATTTCCATGCCGGGCGCCATGTGGTCGCCGAGGACCTGCACGATCTCGCCGATCGCCTGACTGCGCCGGGTCGGGTACTCGACGATTCTCGCAAGCACGATCTGCCCATGCTCTGCCTGGTGGCGCGCCTCCGGCGGAATCAGGATATCCTGGTGCATCTTTTTGTTGTCCGGCGAAACAAAACTGATATTGTGTTCGATAAGAAACCGGCCGACCACTTGCTTGACGTTCCGCTCCAGCACCTCGACCACTGCACCCTCACGGCGACCGCGGCGATCGACACCGGCCACCCTGACCAGAACCCGGTCACCGTGCATCAAACTGCGCATTTCACGAAACGACAAAAACATCTTTTCGCTGCCATCGTCCGGGTACAAAAAGCCGAACCCATCCGGATGGCTGTCGACCCGTCCACGTTCGAGATCGAACTTGTCGATCGGCCCGTAGGCCCCGTTACGGTTACAAAACAGTTGGCCATCGCGGGTCATCGCGATCAGCCGCCGACGCAGCCCCTCGAGTTCGTCCTCGTCCTTCAGGTTCAATGCCTTGGCCAGTTCGGCGCGGGTCATCAGCCTGTCCTGCTCGGCGAAGAACTGCAGTATGTATTCCCTGCTCGGGATCGGGCGCGCATAATTCGAGGCCTCCCGCTGGGCATACGGGTCCTGTGCTACATGTTTATTGCTTACTTTATCTTTCATGTCTTTTCTGCTATCTCATTTAATGTATCGTGTCCCCCGGCAGCGGGGAAAAATTGTTCGAATTCAAAACTGCATTTGACAACGGCCGCTTGTGCCGGTACATTCTCCGGATTCCTGCTCACCGCCCTGCCGAGGTGGCGAAATTGGTAGACGCGCTAGCTTCAGGTGCTAGTGGGGGAAACCCCGTGAAGGTTCAAGTCCTTTCCTCGGCACCAACTCCTTTTATCCCTAACTCATTGTTAAAATTACCTTTTTTGAATCCCGCGAGCTTCAGGGATCCGGCAAGGTGGCATCCGAATGCCAAGCTGCCAGTCGAAACACAGCCTGACCAACCTGTTGGTGTCCTACGATGGGCTTGTGAGGGGATAGCCGTTCCAGAATCTTACCAGTAAAGCTTTATTATACAGGATTTCGGCAGATTTGTATGCAGTGCGTGGTGCGTACAACGCACCCTACTTTGGTGCATGACATTTTCTTGCTGTAAATCCTTTGGTGCACTGCGTGCACCGTCACGATGGGGCGGGGTGTCTTGCACCTATCCACGGCAAGGCAAATCATGCCGTCTCACCGGTCATCCATCCACACATGATATTTTCTTGCTGTAAATCCTTTGGTGCACTGCGTGCACCGTCACGATGGGGCGGAGCGTCTTGCACCTATCCACGGCAAGGCAAATCATGCCGTCTCACCGGTCATCCATCCACACATGATATTTTCTTGCCGCAAATCCTTTGGTGCACTGCGTGCACCGTCACGATGGGGCGGGGTGTCTTGCACCTATCCACGGCAAGGCAAATCATGCCGTATCACCGGCCATCCATCCACACATGATATTTTCTTGCCGCAAATCCTTTGGTGCACTGCGTGCACCGTCACGATGGGGCGGAGCGTCTTGCACCTATCCACGGCAAGGCAAATCATGCCGTCTCACCGGCCATCCATCCACACATGATATTTTCTTGCCGCAAATCCTTTGGTGCACTGCGTGCACCGTCACGATGGGGCGGAGCGTCTTGCACCTATCCACGACAAGGCAAATCCTACCGTGTCACGGGTCATCCTTCTACACATGACATCTTCTCGCTGTAAATCCTCCGGCTTTGTGCACCAATCACGCCGTGGCTACTCATCGCGCCTCAACCACCGGTAGCTGGCGACCTTGACTGCGTCATTGAGTAAGAACCAAAGCAAGGCATAGACCCAGATCCACAATGCGGGCACCCAGCCGACAGGTTTGACCCCAAAGCCATAGACAGCGACCAGCGTACCAATCAACTCTGTACCCAAAGTCGCCCAGAACAACAGCGGCGAAGGCCAGGGCTTCTCCCAGAACCAACCTTCTGAACGGGTGATATACAAGGTACTGTGACCGGCCACGATCAACTTCAGGAACAACAGGGTGCGAATCAGGTCATCATTCAGGCCATGTTCCTTGAGGATAAAATAGAGCAAAAACGATGACACCACCCCAGTGACTCCCAGGACCGTCGAGACAGTCAGCAGCTCGCGCATATTCCAGCGCACCGGCCTGGCATGCACACGGGTGTGGTCATAGGCGATCGCCAGGATCGGGATGTCATTGAGCAGCGCCAGCAGAATAATCATCAGCGCGGTAATCGGATAGAAATTGAAAACCAGGATCGACAGGGTCATAAACATAATGATCCGGATCGTCTCGGCGATCCGGAACGTCGCATAACTTTTCATCCGCGCGAAAGTGATTCTCGCCTGGCGGATCGCGTGATTGATGACCGACAGCCCCGGTGCGGTCAAAATGATATCGGCCGCCGCACGGGCCGCATCGGTGGCATTGGAAACCGCAAACCCGCAGTCCGCCTTTTTCAAAGCCGGTGCATCGTTGACCCCATCCCCGGTCATCGCAACGATATGACCTCCCTTCTGCAACGCATCGACGATCCGGTATTTGTCCTCGGGGACGACCTCGGCAAACAGGTCCACTTCCTCGATCATTTCCACGATCGCCGATTCATGTGTGTGCACAAACTCACGTTCCAGCAGCGTCGTATCATACAACGACTGCAGTGTTTCCATCACCGAAGCGGCAAAATCCCTGGCCTGCTGCAACGTGGCTTCGTGTTTCAGCCGCTGGTAGATTGCCGTCGACAAGGCCTCCATCAATGCCAGCAGTTCGGCCGAGGCCGCCCCTCGCAACTGTGATGAGCGCATGGTGTGCTGCTT
>JALUUZ010000169.1 GCA_027021095.1 Gammaproteobacteria bacterium | reverse complement strand
GCCGCCATAGGAGGTCTTGATCACCAGCTTGGTTGCAGTTTTTTCCAGTATTTCACCACTGATCTGATCACCGTTCAACAGTTCGACCTTGTCCAGTGCCAGGCTTCGTTCAGCTGCAGCGAACAGCAGCAATACACCGAGCAGACCGACAGTACGGGGGAGTGCTGATGAAAAAACCGGCATTTACTGACCTCCATTTTACGAATGCAATACAAGCGGAACATTATGCATGATGACCGGGCCATTATCTGTGAATGGATCACAGCTTGCCGATCCTTGCGCATTGGCTTTCCAGCAAGTACTGATATTATTAACTTTGAGACAGGTTTTTGCAACGCGCTGGCAGTTCGCAGCTCGATTGGATCAGTTCAGACAAAGCAGGAGGACAGGTAATGACAGTGGATTTTATTTCTAAGCGTAGTTTGTTTTATTTGTTGGCAGTGATGGTTTTATCATTGGTGTCGTGCGGAAAGAATGAGGAAACCGCCAAGGCACCTGCGTCGGCGACAAACGCAAAATCCCCCGCGCCTGCCCCGGCAGTGACCGCAGAGCAGGTCAGGGCACTCTGCCTCAAGGTGATGAAGCTGGCTGCCGAGGACAAAAGCGGGAAAAAACTGCCGCCGGCAGTCAATAAAAAGTTCAGCACGGAAATTTGTCCGAAGTTGCCTGTACAAGGCTATGCGTACTGGCGGTGCATGCAGCAGAAAATGAGCCAGGGGAACGGATTCTATGCTGCAGAAAAGGTATGCAAGAAAGACTCTTGAGCTGACTGAGTCTGAAAGCATGCCCGGCAAACTCTCTTTGCCGGGCACGCGCTGAGGATTTACGAAGGAATCGCCCGGGTACTGCTCAAGCCGGGTAATGCTAAAGTCTCGGGCGGGCTGCCGCTACGATGTTCAGTAGTGGTCGTAGTAGTCGTAGTACCCATGATAGTGGTCATGGTAACCATGGTGGTAACCATGATCATAGTACCCATGGTGGTGTCCATAGTAGTGATGGTTGAGGCTGTCTACCGTATGCGCCACGTGTCCAAACGCATCCAGTATCCCCAGCAGGTGGTGGACTCCATGGTGACTGCCACCAGCAGAAGCTGTGTTGACCCAAGCAGTGCTGGCGAAAAGCAGTACCATCGTTGCCAAGGCAGTTTTGGTCACTTTTCTCATTTCAGCTGCTCCCGAATATTCGTCAAGAGTGAAAGTCTGGTTGCAAGTTAAGACGAGGTAACTATTCGTTCCGCTACCCCCGTCAATATAGCTTTTATAGCATTTGCAACGGCGCAATACAATATCAACCTTGTCTTAACCATGGATTATTTGTGTCACTATGCGGTGCGTGATCCCGGCTTGACTGCGCCGGTTGCCGGCGCGACGGTCGAATAATTTATATCTGATTGATTTTGCGTACTATATTTGTTGTTGCCGCTGCTGTGGCTGGTTAGTAAAATAACACTTCACAAATTATAACAATTAACTGCAGGAATTGTTTAACGTGTCAAGGAAAGCACTGATCAATGAAAAAACTGTTCTTCTTGCTGAAAGTCCTGGCGCTGTTCTTTGCAGTGGTCATGGCACATCTCTATTCCGGCGGTAATCAGCCCGGAAAGTTCGATCCTGAGCTGGAAGCCGATTGGAACAAGTTCAGCAAACGGTACGGTATCGCCCATTTCGGCCGTGACGGCTATTTCGTTCGTGCCATACGCCACGGACACGGCCTGGTGAACAGAACCTATGACTTTGCGTGGCGTTTTACCCGTAAGAAAAAATCCGATACCAACAATAGCTGTGCAAGCTGCCACACACCGGAAGACCTGGCTTTTGCGTTTGTAAAGTCTGACCGTTTCGACAAGAAGGCAGGTAAGCGCCTTTCTTTCGAAGAACAGGTGATGCGTTGCTACGTCAAGCACCTGGATGGTTTTATGCCGACCATCTATGACCCGGCCATCCGCGATATCCGCATCTATGCCCGTGCCGTGGCGCATCACTACCAGCTGGTCGAAGGTGCGATCAGGCCACCACGAACCAGTACGATCGCCGGTCGTCACGACACTGGCAAGCCGCCGCCGGTTACCCGGCAGCCATCGCCTTCAGCCGACAAAAAGCCTGCGCTTAACACCGCAGACAGAAACACTGACGGCGAGAAGCCGGGCAGCGTTGACAGCCGGCAGGTGCCGGTAAGTGACAAGGCGGGGAAAAAGACGCCCCGTCGCGTGGCGGCTAGAAAAGGAGTACGCCGCGGGCGGCGCTTTGGGGTCAGGCCGCATTACCGGAAGAAGCACGCGGCACAGTCCCGGCGCAGCGTGCGGCGGAAATCACGTTTAAAACGCGCGCGTTACAAGCGCCGCTACAAAAGGAAAAAACGCAGGACCAGGAAAAAACGTTACAGGCGGGCGGGGTCATGAGACAGAAACTGATCGTAAAATTCGTTTCCGTAGGAATCAGCGTCGCGTTTCTGGGTGGTTTGTACTGGGTAGCGATCCAAAAGCACCAGCAGCGGGAGCAGTTGCGCCGGCAGTCGGTCAAGCTGACGCCGGGCTGCCGGGAAAAGTTGAAAAAATACAATCTGCGGGCCGGGAAATATTATATTTCACCGTATGTGACACAAAGGACCGGTAAGGAGATCAAGCGTGTCGGCTATACCGAGGCGGACGTGCGCGCGATTCAACGCGGCTGCAACATCATCGATGATCTGCAGGGGCAGGACGCGCAGAGCAATGCAGAGCGCTGGTTTTCGCGGCGCTACATACGTGGAACGCATACCAGCTGTGATCACTGCCACCAGGGGATAGGTGACAAACAGGACCAGAAGGGTAATCGCCTGGTCGGTTCGATCAGCCTGGCCGCATCGTGGGTCAATGGCGGCGACAGCTATGATCGTTTTACCGGCTTGTTGTTGCCGTTCGAGTTGCGCCAGATGCAGTGTTTTATCAATTCTTCGAACGGCTATAAACCGAACATTGCCGACGATATCATTCGTGATAT
>JALUUZ010000168.1 GCA_027021095.1 Gammaproteobacteria bacterium | reverse complement strand
CCGGAGGATCTGAAGGCGATCGAAAAGAAGATGACTGAGCTTGCCAAGCGGGACTACCCGGTTTCGCGCAGCGTGATGGCGCGTGACGAGGCGATCGCGTTTTTCCGCGGCCAGGGCGAAGAATACAAGGCCCGGATCATCGAAGACATTCCCCCCGGCGAGGAGCTTTCGCTGTACCGTCAGGGGGAGTTTACCGACCTGTGCCGCGGCCCGCACGTGCCCAGCACCGGCAGGCTCAAGGCGTTCAAGCTGACCAAGCTGGCCGGGGCCTACTGGCGCGGGGATGCATCGAACGAGATGCTGCAGCGTATCTACGGCACCGCGTGGAAAGACAAAAAGGAGCTGAAGGCCTATCTGCACCGGCTCGAGGAGGCCGAGAAACGCGACCACCGGCGCCTGGGCAAGGCCCTGGACCTGTTTCACCTGCAGGAAGAGGCGCCGGGGATGATCTTCTGGCATCCGCGGGGCTGGGTGGTCTATCAGCAGATCGTCGCTTATATCCGCGACAAGCTGAAACAGCACGGCTACCAGGAAGTGCATACCCCGCAGGTCGTGGACCGCAGTTTGTGGGAAAAGTCCGGGCACTGGGACAAGTTCCATGACGACATGTTTACCGTCAGCGCCGAGCACCGTGAATACGCGGTCAAGCCGATGAATTGCCCTTGTCATATTCAGATCTATAATCAGGGTCTGAAGTCCTACCGTGACCTGCCGTTGCGCATGGCGGAGTTCGGTTCGTGTCATCGCAACGAGGCGTCGGGCACCCTGCACGGGCTGATGCGGCTGCGCAGTTTCGTGCAGGACGATGCGCATATTTTCTGTACCGAGGCGCAGATTCAGCAGGAGGTCGCCGGCTTTATCGACCTGCTGTACGAGGTCTATGCCGATTTCGGCTTCAAGCAGGTGCTGATCAAGCTGTCGACCCGGCCGGCACAGCGGGTCGGCTCGGACGCGGTCTGGGACAAGGCCGAACAGGCGCTGCAGCAGGCGCTGGATGCCAAGGGGCTGGAATGGGAATTGCAGCCTGGAGAAGGAGCGTTCTATGGTCCGAAGATCGAGTTTTCGCTGCAGGACTGCCTCGAGCGTATCTGGCAGTGCGGCACCATCCAGGTCGATTTCTCGATGCCGGAGCGGCTCGATGCACAGTACGTGGCCGAGGACGGCAGCCGCCAGGTCCCGGTGATGCTGCACCGGGCGGTGCTGGGTTCGCTGGAGCGGTTTATCGGCATATTGATAGAACACTACGCCGGCGCGCTGCCACTGTGGCTGGCCCCGGTCCAGGCGGTGGTGCTGAATATTACCGACAAACAGGCCGAATATGTGAAAAAAGTGGAGGAATTCCTGAAAAATAAGGGCTTCAGGGTCGAATCGGACTTGAGAAATGAGAAGATCGGCTTTAAAATTCGCGAGCATACTTTACAGAAGATTCCTTATCTCCTGGTCGTCGGGGACAGGGAAATCGAATCGGAAACTGTTGCCGTGCGCCGGCTCGGCGGTGAAGATCTGGGGGCCATGTCAATGGCATCGCTGATCGAACTGTTCACCGCGGAACAGGCTGCGCGCGGTGTTTGACTATTGTTTGATTTTGGAGGACTAGAGTATCGCAACACCAAAGATCAAGGCGCGTCTGAATGCGCAGATTACCTCACCACAGGTACGGGTTATAGGTGCCGATGGCCAGCAGATCGGCGTCCTGTCGATTGACAAGGCACTGGGGATCGCCGGCGACGAGGGACTGGACCTGGTGGAGGTTTCACCGAATGTCGACCCGCCTGTATGCCGGATCATGGATTACGGCAAATACAAGTTCGAGGTCAGCAAAAAGGCGCAGACCGCGAAGAAAAAACAGAAAACGATTCATGTAAAGGAAATCAAGTTTCGTCCAAATACGGACACAGGGGATTATGAGGTAAAACTACGCAACCTCATACGTTTCCTGACCGATGGGGATAAAGCCAAAGTCACGATGCGTTTCAGGGGACGTGAGATGGCCCACCAGGAGCTGGGCCTGCAGATGCTGGAACGGGTCGAGCAGGACCTGAAAGACTATGCGGTCGTCGAACAGCGGCCGAAGCTCGAAGGCCGGCAGATGGTGATGGTATTGAGCCCGATCAAACAAGTAAAAAAAGCATAATCATTTAAACTACTGAATGCGGAGTTAACAAAATGCCAAAGATGAAAACCAACCGCGGCGCAGCCAAGCGGTTTCGCAAAAGCGCGTCCGGAAAATTCAAACGGGCGCAGTCTCACCGCCGTCATATCCTGACCAAGAAGAGCAGCAAGCGTAAACGCCAGCTGCGTTCCGCTTCTTTCGTTCACGATGTGGATTCTGCCAGCATTACCAAAATGCTGCCTTACAGTTGAGGTGAGCCGTTATGCCTAGAGTCAAGCGGGGCGTCGAAGCACACGCCCGACATAAAAAAGTATTGAAGAAAGCCAAGGGCTACTACGGTGCCCGGCGCAAGGTATTCCGGGTTGCCAAGCAGGCGGTCACCAAGGCCGGGCAGTACGCCTATCGCGACCGCAGGCAGCGCAAGCGCCAGTTCCGCGCATTGTGGATTGCACGGATCAACGCGGCAGCGCGTGAATGCGGCCTGTCTTACAGCAGGTTGATCAACGGGCTGAAGAAATCCGGTATCGAAATCGACCGCAAGGTACTGGCGGATATCGCGGTACACGACAAAAATGCGTTTGCGGCGATCGCAGAGCAGGCCAAGGCGAGCCTGGCTGCCTGATTGTTTCCCGGGCGGGGCGGTCTGCGGCGTACTGCAGCGCTCCCCGACACCATACTGAATGCCAAGCACAGACTCATCCAGCCGGGTTTCCTGTTTCGCAGGGAGCCGGCTGGCCTGTATTTTTTCAGACGATCCAGATTGCAGACCGGAACCAGGTAGACGTTGGACGAATTAACACAGATGCTGGCCGCCGCACAGGAGGCCGTTGCGAATGCGCAGACACCGGCGCAACTCGATGCGGTGCGG